>NZ_JAPZSR010000106.1:0-11613 GCF_027531875.1 Microcystis sp. LE19-84.1B
ATCGAGTTTCTATCTAAATAATCCATCAATTGAGGAAAAAATAACTCGATAAATTCGACAAAAAAGGTGGAGATTAACTCCTTAAATAAGCGGTCATGGTCAATATTATTAGTCATGTAATGTCATCTTAACTAATCTGAGCGATGAATGACTACTCGTCCCTATTGTATTCTGAAAAGTCGGTTTTGGCAACGGATTGTTATGATCTCACCCCCTTAACCTACAGCGATTGCGAAATTCGCCCAAAATCCATCAGATTGAGCTAAATCGAACAAAACATCGTAAAAGGCAGGAAAAATCGGCCAAAGGATAGAAGTCATGACATTGACCTAGAAAGATTACTGCGGCTATTTTGTGGCAACAATCCCCAATTTTTCAAGACCCTGTAACATAAATTAACATTTATTACAAGAAAACGGGTTTCTCAAAGAAACCCGTTTTCTAAAAATGCTTCAAAATATTCGCTTAATGCTTCTTTCCTGACAGTATATATTAAGAAAAGCAACAAATGCTTTACAGATAAACAAAAGTATGCAACAAATTCTAGGATTAGAGACACAAGCAAAAATTTGGCATTGGCGGGGATTCAAAATCACCTATCAAAGTGCGGGGGAGACGGGACCTGCGATCGTGCTTGTGCATGGATTTGGGGCATCTTGGGGACATTGGCGGAAAAATATCCCCGTTTTAGGCGAAAAATGTCGCTGTTTTGCCCTAGATTTAATTGGTTTTGGCGGTTCCGACAAACCCGAACCGCAAAACGAGATCGATTACACTTTCGAGACTTGGGGGGCGCAAATTGCCGATTTTTGTCGGGAAGTGGTGGGGGGTGCTGCTTTTTTGGCGGGTAATTCCATCGGTTGTGTGGCCATTATGCAGGCTGCCGTCGATTATCCCGATTTTGTCCTTGGGGTAGCGGCAATTAATTGTTCCCTCAGACTACTGCACGAAAGAAAACGGGGGGAATTACCCTGGTATCGTCGTTTAGGCGCAGATTTTGCCCAAATAATTCTCAAAAATAAAGCAATTGGGGCTTTTTTCTTCCAACAAATCGCTAAACCCCAGACAGTGCGTAAAATTCTCCTGCAAGCTTATCGGCGCTCGGAAGCGGTAACGGAGGAATTAGTAGAAATAATCCTAAAACCCGCCCGAGATCCAGGAGCGATCGAGGTTTTCCTCGCTTTTACCGCTTATTCCGGCGGCCCACTGCCAGAAGACCTGCTGCCGATTCTCCCCTGTCCAGCGATTCTGCTTTGGGGTAGCGAAGATCCCTGGGAACCCTTGTCCTTAGGCCAAGAATTAGCAAGATTCCCGACAGTAAAACAGTTTATCCCCTTAGCTGGTTTAGGCCACTGTCCCCAGGATGAGGCCCCAGAAATAGTTAATCCGATTTTATTAGAGTTCCTGCAAGCTTATAGCTAAGTTCCTCTAGTAACCAGAAGACCTGGTATTAATGGGTTGTTGGATGGAGAAACCTCGGTTAATACTTTGAGGGGGAACTTGATTGGGGGTGCCATTATTGTTGGGTGGCATTCCCTGATTGGGATAACCAGTGACGTTAGTTTGACTGCCGTAGACGGGGGGTTGATATACAGGGGGTTGATAATAGTTGGATTGGTTGCTAGAGCCAGGGACCGGGTTAGGGTTGGCATTGTTCTGGGGGGGTAGGGGTTGAACATTTTGTTGTTCAGGGGAATAATTTCCCTGGGGGTTAACTTGATTCGGGCTGCCCCCGGGGTTGAGATTAGGAGAATTATTCAAGTTAGCAGTCCGCGAGCGATTTTCGATTTCCCTTTGTAAAGGATAATTGCTAGTGTCGCCACTAATCGGTCGCACTTGAATCGGTTGCAGACTTTTTTTACTAGCATTCGGTGCCTGATTTTGCTTAGTCTGCGGCATTAACGGCGCAAATAAGGAGGGTTTCTGGTTGTTATCGGGATTAGTATTTAAAGGATTAAAAGGCTGCGTCGAGGCCGGTTTGTTCTGGCGGGCGGTATTATTATGGGCAGGAATGGCTGGCAATGGTACAGTACTGGGGAGAGGAGTATCGGTAATCTGGTTAGCCCGGATTTCCCGCTCCTCCAAGGACATTCCTGGGGTATCTAATACCGAACCCAACCATTCAGGGTTCTGTTGATATACCCACAAACCAATTAGAGCCAAGGAGAATATTCCTAACGGCAGCCAAAATAAAGGTTGGGCAAAGGGTTTTAATCCTGCCAGGAAATAGCGCATGGAAGAAGAATCTTTATAGTCACTCATACCGCTTAACCCTCTATAGGTTTTCCCCCATGCTATCAAATCAGTGAGCAGTTATCAGTTTTTTAGCCGTCAGCCTTGCACAACAGGTGACGCTTAGGTTGCTCCCAGTATTGCTGCTTACGAACAAAAGTATCGTCAAAGCTCAGGCTCTAGGTTTCAATCTTAAGAGTTTTCAGTTCCCCTTTCCCTGGTATAGCGTACAATGATAAGATTGTCTTCAAAGATACAATAGGCGTTTGTCTTCGCTAGAGAGTTTATGAAAGTTGGCGATCGAGTTCGTGTAATTGAGTCCGTGGTAGTTTATCACCATCCTGAACACAAATCGGATCCTTTTGACGTGAAAGGACTAGAGGGAGAGGTGAAAGCGTTTGTCACCGAATGGCGTGGTAGGCCGGTTAGCGCCAACCTACCCGTCCTCGTCGAGTTCAGTAAAAAGTTTAAAGCCCATTTTCGAGATTTTGAAGTAGAAATCCTGGAAAAAGCCGCCGAATAGGGACTTTTTCGCCTATTTAAGCGACAAAGCGAATAAATTTATTTTTGCCCACCTGTAGGACTTTTCCCGTTAAAGCTTCGGCTGTCTCAAAACTTTTGTCCACATCGGTGATTTTCTCGCTATCGATCCTCACCGCACCCCCCTGAATCTGTCTTCTCCCTTCGCCGCTACTTTTACATAAGCTGGTGGCCGAGAGAAGATAGAATAATTTCAGGGGAAAAGTGACCGCTGCTAGGGAAAATTCGGGTACAGAAGCAGCTGCTGCCGTATTTCCCTGTAGAACTATCTCCTGCGCCGTTTTTTGTGCCTTTAATGCCTCCTCTTCTCCGTGAAACTGGGCAACTACCTCGATCGCCAGTTGTTTTTGTGCCTCCCGCGGATTGCTCGCAATAGCATCTAAGGGCAAATTTGTCAATAGTTCGTAATAATCTTTTAACAAAGCGTCGGGGGTTTTTTCCAGTTTCGAGTACATGGACAGGGCCGATTCCCGCAATCCCACATAATTATTCAGGGATTTGGACATTTTTTGACTGCCATCGGTTCCGATTAAAATCGGTAAAAGTAGCCCGAATTGCGGTTTTTTGCCGAAATACTTCTGTAAATCGCGACCGACGGCAATATTAAATTTTTGATCGGTTCCTCCCAATTCGACATCGGCCTCGACAGCGACGGAATCATAACCCTGCATTAAGGGATAGAGAAATTCATGGAGAAAAATCGGGTTTTCCTGGTCGTAGCGTTCGGAAAAGCCTTCTTTTGCCAACATTTGCCCGACGGTCATGGTGGAGAGGAGTTCGAGAATTTGCGAGAGGTCTAATTTCCCCAACCATTCCGAGTTATAGCGAATTTCTAGGCGATTAGGGGTGTTAAAATCTAAAATTGGGCGCAATTGTGCCAGATAATTCTCGGCATTAGCTCTCACTTCTTCGCTCGTCAATTGTTTTCTAACTTCCGATTTTCCGGTCGGATCGCCGATTCTAGCGGTAAAATCACCAATAATCACCACTGCTACATGACCAGCATCCTGGAAAGCACGCAGTTTCCGAAAAGGGATACTATGACCTAGGTGAATATCGCTGCCGGTGGGGTCAATACCTAGTTTAATTCTTAAAGGGCGATCGGTAGTTTGCAGTAGTTGGGTTAAATTTTCCCTAGGCTCTTGGGAGTCGGGTTGATGGGGGAATAAATCACTGGTTCCACGGGTTAACCAGTCTAGGGAGGAAGATACGGTCATTGTTGCTCATTTTCCACAGCCTTCCCATTATAGTTTTTTATTATGCCAACTAACAAGCAAAAGGTAAATAAACTGGTATCTTCAGTAAAAGTCGATAACACCTTGACAATTCTCCCGATCGAATATAGAGTCTTAAAATCTTCTTTTTCAAAATTATCAAAAAATTTTTCTGTCTTGAATTGCGATCAGATAAGCCGATGAAGCCTAGTTTTAATAACTCTATCCCCGTGCAGAGGATCAAAGTTTCCGTAATTGTTTCTACCTATAAATCAGCGGAGTTTATCCAGGGTTGTCTAGAGGATTTAGTTACTCAAACTCTTTATGAAAAGGGAGAAGTAGAAATTATTATTATCGATAGTGCTTCTCCAGAGAATGAAGGGGAGATTATCCAAGAGTTTCAAGAAAATTATCCTAATATTATTTACCAGAGAACTAGAGAACGAGAAACCCTCTACTGCGCTTGGAATCGTGCTATTAAACTAGCTAGGGGTTTCTATATCACCAATGGGAATACTGATGATCGTCGCTGTTTTAATGCTCTGGAAATTATGGCTAATTATCTAGATAACAATAGAGAGATTAGTTTAGTTTATGCCGATCAATTAATTACTACAATCAAAAATGATACTTTTGCCACTACCCCAGCTTTAAAACATTGGAATTGGCCAAATTACTCCTATCAACAGATGCGTCAAGGTTGTTGTGTGGGTTCTCAACCAATGTGGCGAAAAATGCTGCACGATAAATATGGTTATTTTCAGGAAAATTTTCGCTGTGCTGGTGATTACGAATTTTGGTTAAGAATCGGCAGTCAAGGGGAAAAAATGGCTTTGATTCCTGAGATTTTAGGCTTATATTATTTAAATCTCCAAGGCTTAGAACATGGCAGTAATGGTCAAGCATTAGAGGAACATTATCAAGTATGTAAAATCCATGAAATTCCTCACCCAGACATTAAGGAGTTAGAAGTTAAAACCAATCCAGTTAAGATGGAAGATTTAGGCATAATTTTACAGGAAGAGGAGCGAGAAAAATTACAAACAATTCAAGCTATCTCCCAGAAGAAACCCCCAATTATTGTTATTGATGGCGTAATTTTTCAAATCGATCAAGGAAAATTAGCCGGGGTTTGGTCTTCAATTCTAGAGTATTGGAGTCAATTAGAATTGAGTCAATATATTGTTATTTTAGATAGAAATAATACCGCACCAAGATGGGAAGAATTTAAATATTGGCCCGCAGAATCCTACGATTATAATTGTACGGGAAAGGATGCCAGAAAAGTCCAAGCTATTTGCGATCGCCTACAGGCTAATTTATTTATTTCCACTTTTTATACCAGTCCCCTAAGCACTCCTTCTCTACTTTTTCTTGCTTCTGAGTTCCCAGAAGAAAACGGCAATTTACCAGTGAATTTAGAAAAACACTATGCAATTTTATCCGCTTCTAGAATCATCGCTTTTTCCTCTGATATTGCCCAAGATTTAAGAAGGTTATACCCAAAAATTTCCAGGGAACAAATTGATATTATCGAGTTTTTTGAAGTTAATCAAAAAATAGCGGAAGAAATCACTGATTTTCTCTGGTATGCGCTCAGTGAAACTAAGGAATCAAGTCAGAATCAAGTCTGGTTAGAGTTAAGAAAATTACAGGAAGCACAACAGACAATGTATCTGAAACAACAGCAAGATTATCATACTATGCAAGGGATGGGAATATCCCTAAAAGAATTAGATAATAATCATAACTATCTCCAGAAAAATAATCAGGAATTACGGGAAGAAATTAACTATTTGTCCTCCCGTAAGGGAATAGTAAAAACCCTATCGAAAACTTCTATTTTACTTCTTGCTAAGATCAAGAAAAAACTCCCAATGTTTTAGGGAATTAAGGGAAAGTTTCCTAACAATGCTCCGATCCTGGCGCGGCAGCGACTAAAAGTGGTAAAGTAATGTTAAGAATTAGAGGAGAAAACACTGTGCCACATTCGATCGTCACTGGAATTTGTGAAGGGGTTGCTGATTGCGTTTCCGCTTGTCCTGTTGCTTGTATCCATCCGGGACCAGGTAAAAATGTTAAAGGAACCGATTGGTATTGGATTGATTTTGCCACTTGTATTGACTGTGGTATCTGTTTACAAGTATGTCCCGTCGAAGGTGCAATTCTGCCGGAAGAACGTCCCGATTTACAAAAAACTCCCTAATTTATCAGTTATCAGTTATCAGTTATCAGTTATCAGTTATCAGATGTAAGTTTTAAGTTATCAGATGTAAGTTTTCAGTTTACTGATTACTGAAAATGCTTCCCACTCCCCCACTTCCCCACTTCCCCACTTCCCCACTTCCCCACTTCCCCACTCCCCCACTTCCCCACTTCCCCACTTCCCCACTTCCCCATTCATAATTCATATTACTCTCTCCTTTTTACCTCGCCATGGATTATCTTTTAGAAGTTGAACAAGTTTATGCTGGTTATGTGCAGGATTTATACATATTGCAAGGGGTTAACTTTCGCATTGCACCGGGGGAATTAGTCACAGTTATCGGTCCCAATGGTGCGGGAAAATCCACCCTCGCTAAGACGATTTTTGGTTTATTAAAACCCAGTGCTGGAACCATCACTTTTAAGGGAAAAAATATCACTGGTTGGAAATCTAATCAAATCGTTCCCCTCGGTATGGGTTATGTTCCCCAAATTGCTAATGTTTTTCCATCCCTGAGCATTGAAGAAAATCTGGAAATGGGGGCTTTTACGAGCAAAGGAAATATAAAATCTTTAAAAGAGCGCATTTATGTCATGTTTCCTCGTTTGCTTGAGCGCCGTCGTCAGAAAGCTGGCACTTTATCTGGAGGAGAAAGACAGATGTTAGCCATGGGAAGAGCGCTGATGTTGCAACCAGATTTATTAATTCTCGATGAACCTTCGGCAGCTTTATCTCCTATCTTAGTAACCAGCGTTTTTGAACAGATAAAAGCGATTAATCAGACGGGAACTGCCATTATTTTAGTGGAACAGAATGCCAAAAAAGCCCTAATGATGTCTGATCGAGGTTATGTTTTAGAAAGTGGTCAAGATCGTTTTCAGGGATCGGGTCAAGATTTACTCAATAACCCGAAAGTAGGGGAATTGTACCTCGGTGCAGCCTACCATGGCGCACATGGAAGGGATTGATATTAAAAGGTATAGGAGAGGGGAGTGGGTACGGTTAATTCATAGTAGGGTTAATTCATAGTAGGGTTAATTCATAGTAGGGTTAATTCATAGTAGGGTTAATTCATGAATCAACCCGACCCAAACCCCGGAGCGCATTAGCTTTTCGGTGGGATGCTTACACGCGATTGTTCATATTTTTGTACTAATTTAATAGTCACTGATAATTGCTGATTGTCGGTATTTCTGCAAATGTGGGATGCACCCGGGGGGAGATTTTTTCAGTGAACAGTAAACAGTAAACAGTGAACTGAAAACTCAAATCTGACGACCGACGACCGACTACCGAAAACGAAGTTTCACTTTTTAGCATACCAGCGCCATAAAACTCGGGCTAAACGTTGGGGATCGTGACGAACTTTGGCAGTAACTTCATCTTCTACCATTACATTCGCTAAAACAATGCGATAACCCATTTTTCCCACCTCCTCGCGATCTAAAAAGACGGGATGACTATGCTCTTGGGCGTATAATTGTAGGGATTGGGGCGATGGTGCAGTTCTTTGGGCCAAAACCGCATCAAAGACGCGTTCTTCACAGACTCCTTCGATCGCGCGCAAATGATCTGCCACCGAATAATTATCCGTTTCCCCCGGCTGGGTCATAATATTACAAACATAGACGCGGGGAACCGTCACCTCTGCTAGGGCCTGACGAATTGCGGGAACCAACAAATTAGGGATAATACTGGTATAAAGACTACCCGGCCCGATAATAATATAATCTGCTTCCTTGATTGCCGCTAAAGCAGCCGGTAAAGCGACCGGATCGGCAGGATGACAGCCAATCTGACGAATTTGCCCCATAGCTTCGGTTATCTTTGATTCTCCCTCAATAATGCGCCCATCGGCTAACTTGGCCCAGAGACTAACATCGGTAAGGGTAGCAGGTAGCACTTTGCCGCGAATGGCCAAAACTTTGGCACTAGCATCGATCGCCTGTTCCAGATCGCCGGTAATCTCGGTCATAGCGCTGATAAATAAATTACCAAAACTGTGGCCCGATAAACCATCCCCGGCATGAAAGCGATATTGAAACAATTCCGTTAATAACTTTTCCTCATCGGCTAAAGCGGCGATACAATTGCGAATATCCCCCGGGGGTAAAATGCCCATTTCCCGGCGTAATCGGCCTGAAGAACCGCCATCATCAGCTACGGTGACAATAGCGGTGATATTGGAACTATACTGTTTTAAACCGCGTAAAAGCGTCGATAAACCGGTACCGCCACCGATCGCCACAATTTTCGGGCCGCGATGAAGACGACGATGGGTGCGTAGGCGATCGACTAATTCCTCTGATGCGTCCGGTTGTAGTGCTTCTGTAATCGTTTCGACGGTGCGACTCTGACCCCAGAATAACAAAAAGACACCCAGCAAAACCGCCAGCGGCCCAGAAACAGAATTAGGAACCAAACGGGCGATCGTTTCTAATGCTTGGGAAACAAACTCTAAAAAGCGATTAACCGGGGTTAATTTTACCCAAATAGCCAAACCGAAGGAGGTGAGAAAAACCCCGGTTAAACTAATTAAAAGCCAGCGTTTGACAAAAAGACCGGGAGAAAGCCATTTAAACCAACGATTAACCCGTTTAGGCGTTTTTCTGCCCACAGAAGCGGCTATTTTTCCCTTCTGAGCGTTGAGTTCCCGTAGCGTCTGTTTAAATGGACTCATAGATGTGGCCTGGCAGCGAACGCATTGATTCTGGAGAGACTGTAGCCGAAAAAGGGGACAAACTCAAGCTGAATTAACCCCCCACTTGGGAATAGGCTGCATCGGAAATTGTGGGAATATCGGCGTATTTGCCGATAACCGACTGTATAATGCTGTAAACACAGGCGGCAAATGCTCCCAAAAAGACGACGTTAAAAAGAGTTTCTACCACCAAATTCGCCCCTAAACCCCTAGCGACGAAACCTAAGGCCAATCCCAATAAATACACCAAAATATCGATTAAAATCGCCTGCATGGTGTTAAACCGGATAAAATGACTAATGCGGGGATTGCGTACCACGGCCAAAAAGAGGACGAAAAAGATAATTAAACTGCCAAAGCTTCCCAGAGAACTATAGAGAAAAGCTAAGGGAGTTAAAACTATTGCTAAGGCCGCTCCTAAAAAAGGGATTTGCCGAAAGATAAAGATACCGAAGGCAAAAGCGGAATATAAGGGTAAAAGATATACTAAAGCTGCAAAAATGCGATCTTTTGTATCGGTTGAGCCGCGCCAAGTCATAATCTATTGTCTCCTGAGACTACTGCTAACTCTCTTCAAGATAACCCGGCAGCCCACCAGACTTCCCATAACCGAAGAAATCGATCGAGGCCGAACACTGTTGGGCCTCGATCGAGTTATTAGATAGAGTTGAAGGCGATCTGTGCAAAGGAGATGTTTTGGTTTTTCGTAAATCAGGAATAAATGGTCATGTGGGCATCTATTTGGGTAATGGGGAGTATATTCATGCCGACTCAATCAATGGCGTGATTAGAACTTATATTCACGAATACCCACCTGTACTAACCTATCGAGTATCTGATTCAGGAGTGGTAAAATCCTAGAAAATTACTTTAAAGTTAATGAGAAAAATTATTCTAAGCTTATTGTTTCTAGGGATGATGCCTACTGTGGCACTGTCTCTTGATGCTCAAACCACAGAAATCCTTGAGAAAAGAACTTGTCAGTATCTTAAATCTGGACTGACACTAGGGGAAACTGCAAGAGCGATCAGGTATGCCGTTGAACAAAACGGAAATCCGAGGTCACAGTATGAGGAAATCAATATTTTGCGTGATTATTCAAATAATGAGGCAACAAGGAAAATCCTTGAAAACGCTAAAAAACGATGTCCTCAACTTTTCTCTCGTGAATAAGCAAAAATACCAGTGTTTCCTTGTTTTCGCTTGTTATCCTATAGGGTAACAAGCGAAACTCTTGCTATGTATAGCTTTCAGAGTTTGTAATCCTTGTTAGCAGTCTATAGAGGAAAAAAAGAGTAGGGGTAGAAAAGGTTAATCAGTCTCAACAGTAAGACAAGAAAAAACGAGAATCAGGAAATCGGGTAACAAGATAACAAAGTGGGTAAACATTATATATATCAATGCTTTTCCTTGTTATCTACTTTGTTATCTCAGGTCAACAAGATAACAAAAACTCTTATAGACTCATAAGGGGTTTTTATCGAAAATTTGGGTTAAAACCCCGTCGTTTTACGACGGCTTTTCCTGATTTTTGATGTAGCACTTAAGAACTTCCAGTGGCGCACCTCCTACAGAAGATACAAAATAACTGGGCGACCAAAGAGCGTCTTTCCCGTATGGCTTGGGATATCCAGCTTGTCCATACCTACGACTAGAGACTCCCTTTAAAGAGTTGACTATTACAGAAATAGAAAGTTTCGGCGGGTATTCAATCAATGCGTGTACATGATCGGACTCCCCGTTAAATTCCAATATCTGAAAATTCATCTTTTCCGCAACTTCCCTAAAAGATTTTTCAACCAAAGTCAGACTTTTACCAGTAAAAACCTTGCTTCTGTATTTTGTCACACAGACCAAGTGTATCTTTAGATCGGAAACAGAGTTTCTTTCTCTTCGCAACTGACTTGACATTATTAACAGACCTAGTTAGAATAGAGTACAGACACACACATCTTAACCCAATGAAAGCGAGGTATCAATACCGTATTTACCCAACAGACCAACAAAAGAGGCTTTTGTCTCAGTTGTTCGGGTGTGTGCGCGTTGTCTGGAACGATACCTTGGCTCACTGTCAAGAACTCTATCGACAAGGGGAGAAAAAGCCAAAATATACTGAGTTATCTAAAAGACTAACTCAAGTCAAAAAAACAGAAGAAAAACAGTGGTTAACCGAGGTTTCTTCTATTCCTTTGCAGCAGTCTTTGAGAGACTTAGAGACTGCTTACTCTAACTTCTTTGCATCTTGCAAGGGAGAGAGAAAAGGAAGAAAAGTCAAACCTCCTAAATTTAAGAAGCGTAAATCTAAGCAATCAGCAAGATTTACTGACAATGGTTTTACCGTTAACCAGCACTGCGTTACTTTAGCCAAAATCGGCGATCTAAGAATAGTTTGGAGTCGTCCATTACCTTCTAAGCCTTCTAGTGTCACCGTGATTAAAGATGCGGCGGATCGCTATTTTCTCAGCTTTGTTGTCGAGATTCAGCCCAAAATACTTCCTAATAACGGGGAGTCCGTGGGAATTGATCTAGGGATTGCTACCTTTGCTACCCTCTCAACAGGAGAAAAGATAGACGCACCAAAACCGTTAAAGAAACGATTAAAACGACTAAGAAAAGCACAGAAAAACCTTTCTAGAAAACAGAAAGGAAGTAAACGACGGGAAAAAGCCAGAAAACGAGTAGCTAAAATCCACGCAAAGATTAAGGACACTCGTACTGAT
>NZ_JAPZSR010000469.1:0-1327 GCF_027531875.1 Microcystis sp. LE19-84.1B
ACCTTTATAGAGACAGACATTGCCGCAATTTTTGTCAATTGTTTGCGATCTGAAGCGAACTAATCAATTAAATCTTTTGCCAGATAAGGATTGAGTCGATTTATGCTCCCCTATCGAACCATACCAAGTCCCGAAGAGCCACCTACAAGATCGCTTCTCCTCCTCTCCAAAAGCGATCGCTCCTCCCCCTGACCAAAAAGCGATCGCCCTTTGCGTTCCTATCCCAAGCGGCAGCTTTAAAGTTTAACCAACAAGATGACAGCGAATAACAATCAATTTGGTGTGTTACATTTATAATATAGATATTTCAAGTAAAAATCATTTCACCAACAGATCATGCTTAATTCTATTAACGCATTATTTGACGGAAAGGTCTTTCATCCAGAGCAACCCGTTAGATTGAAGGCTAATACTCGTGTCCGCATTATTGTTGATAACTTATCGGATGAAAATAATGAACTCATTTCTTTTTTAGAGACAGCAGAATCATTACAACTAGACGGACCCTCTGATTGGTCAGAAAATCTAGATAAATATTTATATGGCGAAGAAAAAGAGCATGAACCCTGAGAAATTTCTCGATACAAGTTATGCGATCGCTTTATCTTCATCTACGGACGATTATCATCATAAAGCACTTGCCATTGCCCAACAATTAAAAGCTTCAAAAACACCTTTAGTTACAACCAGAGCCATTATTTTAGAGATTGGCAATGCTTTATCTAAACAAAAATATCGCTCTAAGTCAATTAAATTATTGTCCTCATTAGAAAAGGACAAAACGGTGACAGTTATTCCCTTATCGGAAATTCTTTATCAAAAAGCTTTTCAACTATATTGTCAAAGAAACGATAAAAATTGGGGAATTGTTGACTGTATTTCTTTTATTGTAATGGAAGAGCGTAGAATAACGGAAGCATTAACAACGGATATTCATTTTCAGCAAGCTGGTTTTCGAGCTTTGTTGAGAGATTAATCTCAGGATGATCGTATCCCTCACATCCCCAAAAAGCGATCGCCCTTTGCGTTCCTATCTCAAGCAATGGCAGTTTTAAAGTTTAATCAACAAGATGACGGCGATCGCATTATTTTTTTAGATATTTTGAGAAGAGGCCGTTCTCTCAGCAAAAAAATAGATTAAAATGAGTGTGTCAGCCTGATTAACAAGATGAGTTATGCCAACACCGACTATACTTTAGACGTTCATAATCTGAGATTTATTAAACTTCTGAAATCGTAGAGTGAGCAAGGAATCCAGTTCTTTTTTATGTTTCAGGTGGGCATCATTCAGACATTCATAAATAGCTGAAGAAAAGTCAGAAAAGTT
>NZ_JAPZSR010000292.1:0-6344 GCF_027531875.1 Microcystis sp. LE19-84.1B
CCAAGCTTTTCTGGTCGGAACCCCCTAAGCCGAGTTTTCAAGGTGCTGCGCCGTCCACTTGGTTTTCGAGACTGGCCTTTTAATTCTAACGTAAAGCCAACCTAGAACGGCGGGGTTTCAGACCCAAAATTTCCGATGAACAAAAAGCGATCGCATTTTCTCCCCATACCTTACAACTAATCGCCTCTCCCACCGGTGCCGGTAACGCGGTTAAAGTCCATCAAGACGTTAATCTCTACGCGGGAATTATGCCCCCAGGCCAGTCCCTGACTCATTCCTTCGCTCCCAGTCGTTATGGCTGGTTACAAGTGGCTAGAGGGCAAATAACCCTAAATAGCGTGCATTTACAAGCGGGGGATGGAGCGGCAATTAGCGAGGAAACTTCCTTGGCTATTCAATCTCTAGAAGACTCGGAAATTTTGCTTTTTGACCTAGGGTAGTGGGGTTGAGTGTTAGGAACCCTAGGGGCGAAGTTTTGCTGCCAATTCCCCGGCCGACTTTCAGCCATCAATACTGTCCACCACGCTGAGAAAATCGTTATGGATTAGCTCGGCGATAAAATTCTCCGGATCGGTGATAGGAACAGTAACGCCTTGGCTGGCTACCATATGTGCAGCCATCCGAGTCATGAATTCCTGTCTTGTTTCCGTCATTCTCCCCTGACATTGTTGTAATTTTTCTACCAATTCCAGTGGGGAATCGGCCACCAGTTTATCTCCCTCGCGGGTGACATAAATTGTCATCTTTCCTACCTCCTAAATGATTGGGAACGAGAATTCGGCACTACTAAACCACTTCTTTTCTCGCTATCATTATTGCCAGTTAGTTAGTCCCAGCCTCGTCCGTCTTTCCCTGTTTCCATTATTTTTTCTGGCTCGTCGCCAGGTAATTATTATTATCGCCAAAATAAAAGGATAAATTTGTCAATCTTTGTAACGAAAAATCAAGAAAAACTGTTCTCACCGTATCGCCCTGAACCTTTGCGGGGAAATTTGTTACAATGAATACAAAGGGACTCCCTGAGCCAGATCCCATCCCTAGTAAAAAATTGGCCAGGTGGGGAGCGGAAGTGAATAGTTCCGAGAGGATAGGCATTTGTCAGAGTTTCCCGCTTCCTTTAGTTTTAGGGGGAAAAGCCATGAAATCTGCCACATTATTATCGCCTGATCGACCGCTGCCAGAATTTCTCCGGTCAGCTATCCGAGAACGTTTTCCGGGGAAAGCGATCGATGATCTCAGCATCCGCTACTATGAAAGCGTCGAGGATGTGGGATACGAGTATTTTAACGATCGGGTGTTGCCGGCCTGTAGCGATGAGCCTGTTGTCCGCTATCTTGGCCCGTTTATCTCCTACGTCCGTCTAGGAGAAGCCCTAGTTTTGGATCGGCCAGATGGTCTTGTGGTTTACGAAACCGATCGAGATGTTCCCTGCACGGAAACCGGACCTTTCTGGTTGGTGACTCCTAAATCGCTCTGAAAAACCCAACCCAAGTTGAGCAGCTCAATTGGGAAAAGTTAATAGTTAAGACTCGACGGGTGGAGTCGGTAAGCGACAAAACCCGTCGCATTTTTATAAGGCTTGCGATCGCAACCAAGCCACGGGTAAATAGAGCATTTTCTTGGCTAAAGGCACGAAGGCACGACGGGCGAAGACATCGTAGTTATTTGCTTCAATTACGTCTAAAATGCCTTGATAAAGCAGTAAAGCCGCCCAAACCGGCCAACGGGAATCGGGATTAAGGGCGCGAATCCCCCTTTCGGCAGAATCATAGTAATAACGGGCCCGCTCAATTTGGAAGCGCATTAACCCCTTCCAACGGTCATCATTAACCCCTTTGAGTAAATCATCTTCGCTGTAGTTAAAACGCTCTAAATCCTCTAAAGGTAGATAAATCCGCCCACGATGGACATCTTCCCCCACATCCCGCAAAATATTGGTTAATTGATTGGCAATACCGAGATCGATCGCTTCTTCTTGGGGAATATAAACGCTTTGATTGCGTCGCCAAGGAGCCGAGCGGTCGCCATGTTCCAATCCTAACACGGCGCTGGACATTAACCCCACCGTTCCCGCCACCCGATAGCAGTACAGTTTTAGTTCATCAAAGGTTTGATAACGACTGCGATAGAGGTCCATCTGTTGCCCGGCGATCATATCCCGAAAGGGTTGGATATCCATGGGGAACTTTTCTAGAGTATCCACGAGAGCGACATCGGCATCCTCGATGGCAACCCCAGAAAAGACAGTTTCTAGCTGTTTTTCCCATAAATCAAGGGTTTCAGGGGTAGTTAACCGGGCTTGGGGTCCATCGACCAGTTCATCGGTACGACGACACCAGACATAAATTGCCCAGATCGCTTGACGTTTTGCTTTCGGCATCAGGAGAGTACCGAGATAAAACGTTTTGGAATACTTCTCTGTAATCCGGCGACAGAGTTCGTAGGACTCCGCAAGGGAGACGAGGGGTTTGGTGGGGTGGGTCGGTTTTGGCAATTGGAGCATTCTGCTGGGGCGGAATGATTGACTTAGATTAACGGCGAACTGTGGCTAATGATATAGCATTGTCTCACTCAAGGCCATTTTCGTCATTAGTCCCTAGCCAGAGAATTAACGAGCGCTGGACACTGGTGTAGATTGGGTTTTATTCGGGTTTAGCGGTGCTGCGGGGTGATCTTTGCTGATCACTGCCGCCGCTAATTTCCCCGATAAAACCGCTCCTTCCATGCTTCCTAAATATTTTTGCATGGTATAGTCACCGGCGAGATAAAAATTCTCGATCGGAGTTTTCTGAGAAGGTCGATAAGCTTGTCGGCCAGGGGTGGCTTTATAAACCGATCGAGGAGTTTTCACCAGATGGTATTTTAACAATTGACTGGGATTATCGCCAGTAAAATGTTGAGGAAAGAGTTTTTCTAATTCTTTCATCGTGGCGGCGATAATTTCTTCATCGGATTTGCTAATCCAATCCTGAGCAGGAGCGAGAACTAATTCTAACATCGAGCGATCGGGGTTAGCGTATTCTTTACAGGTGTTGCTCATGTCAGCATAAACACTGAGTAAAGGCGAACGGGAGAATAATAAATGATCGATGTCGGTTAGTTTGCGATCAAACCAGAGGTGTAGATTAATAACAGGAACTCCTTCTAATCCTTCTAATTTTTGAAAGAATTTATCTTCTTGCCAAAGTTTAGGCAGTAAAACTTTTAAAGGATCTACAGGCATCGCAGACACATAAAGATCAGCTTCAAAAAGATAATCTTTCGCACCGTCTAAACCGCGCATTAAGAAGGCTTTAACTGTGCCATCTTCATTTAAGAGAATCTCTTTTAAAGGGGCATTTAAGCAGACTTCGCCACCTCTAGCGGTGATGTAATCGACTAAAGGTTGGCAGAGTCTTTCTGTGGGTGAACCGTCGAGAAAGGCCATTTTTGAGCCGTTTTTCTCCTGTAAAAAGCGGTTGAGGGCTGTTAGTAGAATCGTGGCGGAAATCTCGTTAGGATCGATAAAGTTTAGAGCTTTCGACATAGCGATAAACACTTCTTTTTCTACCCTAGGAGGGATGTTTTGTTTCTCTAACCATTCCGACCAAGAATATTTATCCATCTCCTCGACGTAACTTTGGCCTTTAACAATGGCAGGGAGTAAACCGAGTCCAAATTTAATTTTTTCCTCCCAAGTTAACATATCATTATTGCGGAGAATGGCAACAATACCGTTAATTGGGGCGGGAATATCTGGGAAGTCAAACCGCGAATAGGTCCCCGGTTTTTCCGGCTGATTGAAGATCATCGAGTGTTCTTTCCACTGTAAACGATCTTCTATTCCTAATTCTTGGAATAATTGCAGCATATTGGGATAAGCGCCAAAGAAAATATGTAAACCGGTTTCGTACCAGTCCCCATCGGCATCTTTCCAAGCGGCAATTTTTCCCCCTAATACATCGCGACGTTCCAGTACGATGGGCGTATGTCCCGCATCGACAAGGTATTTCGCACAAGATAATCCGGCTAGTCCCGCACCAGCGATCGCAACTCGCATCGTTTCCTATCTACTCTCTAATGTCTTGTCTTTATCACATTCGCTATTATACTTCACATTTCGTTACATTTTTTTTCAGATTGTCGAGGAGGCAGCACAGGAGACAGTCCCGATGCCAAAGTTGGCACCGCCAAGCATGAAAATATGATAGCCTCCAATTAAGGCTGAGACGGATCTCCTGACTTTAGGGTTGAAAATGTATTACAGGATACGGTTTGGCGGTAATTGTGACGATCTAAGCCTTGTGGCAAAGGATATAAGCATCTTTTATCCCCCTTAACCAGGAAGAGCCTTATGAAAAGACGTATTTTTGTCGTTTAGGCTACTCTTTACCTTGGGGTTCAGCTATAATTGCCGTAATCCCAATTCAGTCTTTTCTTTATGTCACCGCTCAAGTACTTAAAAATTAATCCACTCAGCAACCAAATCATGTTGTTATTTGGTAACTATAAAATCCAAGTCTTTTTAGTTTCACTTTATGTTTTTTTTATATTTCTTAATTATATTTTAGGCACTACTCCTAATTGCTGTGAAGATATCTACTTCATTAACCCTTTAAGTCCTGAACAAAAAATTAATTGGGTTTGGGCAAAGACAATCGCAGAAGGTCGCTTTATTTCATCATTTATTATGGCTTTTTGGTCTGGCTTTTTCAATACTCATATTGCATCTTTGTTAGTTGTTAGTTTCAGTATTTCGACTTCAATTTTAATTACATTATCGTGGAATTGTAAAAAGAGATATTTTGGACTGATTTTAGCTCTGCTTTCTCTTAATTCCTCTTTGCTGATGCTCTATACTTTTCAATTTTATTCTTCTATTTTTAGTATTGCAAACTTTGCTATCATTCTTTTACTCTACTTTTATCGAAAAAATAAGTATATTATTCTTTTTGTACCTCTGATTACGATGATAGCTCTAGGGATATATCAGATCAGTTTTACGTTCAGCCTAATGGTTTTATTTTTGATGTTTTTTATTGATGTATTTGAAGAGAAAAATTTTTTATGGAAAAGTAAACTTTTTTTTTATAGCAAATATTTTTGTGCGACAATTTTAGGATTTTTTGCCTACCACATTCTCCTTCATGTACTTTTATCTTTTCATGGAAAAACTAGAATTACAAGAATAGAATTGTGGGGAGGACGTGATTTAAAAACTTTTCAAGATTATTTTTTTTATGGTATTGAGTGTTTTAATTCATTCTTAGGTAATGGTATTCGGTCATCATTAAATCCTGGGGATAGTTTTTGGCTAGGAGATATACACTCTCGTTTTTTTTTAATAAAACTTAATGAAATATTAATTCCAGTATTGCTGGTAATTTTATTATTCTATTCAATACAAAAAAAAGACTTCTTGAAGATTATTATTGTAATTATTTTTCTGCCAATTACAATAGGTATTGTCTTAGCTCCAACTATATTGTCTGGTAGCAATCCTATTGCAAGAACTTTTTTCCCTTTTGGATTAGTATTGCCTGCCTTGATTCTGGCAATACTCAATCTGAACTTTCGTTTTTTTGCTCTGAAATCTTTGGTTACTTGTATCTCTATTATTTTATTATTAGCTAATAGCTTTTTTCATGTTGAAGTATTTCAAGAGATGCGAGAAAAGTCGCATTTAGCTAAGGTCGAACACGAAAAAATGTATGAAGTACTGTCAGCTAATCCCAATTTTTCGCCTGAGAGAAAAGTTTTAATATATTGGTATAATGTAAACCAACCCAATGACAAAACATATATTGGCTCAAATTTCTGGCCAATGTATCATTCTACCTGTATGGACATACTTTTTAAATATGAAATCAACAAAAATATTAGTTTTGTTTCGTTAGATGATACGCTAACCACCGAACAAAAAGAGCAAGTAAGACGTTTTATCTCATTTGATACCCTGACATCACAACAGAGAGAGCAGGTACGACGCTTTATTGTTGACCAAAAATTGCCGACTTGGAATGAAAAACAATCTACAATCTTCATGCCGCCCAATTCTAGTTTTTCAGAAGGTTTGTTAATTCTTTACTATCCCTATGATCTGTTGATAAGTTCTTCCTCTCTTAAATCTGAGGATTTGATTTGAGAAAAGGCTAATTCTAAATTTCCAAATAGTTAATATCCCACTTTCCGCACTTCTTAACATTCAATTGATAATTTTTACTAATATCTGGACTTCCCCCATACATAAATACTAAAAAATTAACAAAACCCTTACTGCAGGTCGCTTCTAAGAAAAAATTGAAAAGAGGCTACTGGGTACATTTTTTACTTGAAAATGGCTGTACCGTTGACTGTATCTGGAG
>NZ_JAPZSR010000149.1:0-4133 GCF_027531875.1 Microcystis sp. LE19-84.1B
TGATAACTGATAACTGATAACTGATAACTGATAACTGATAACTGATAACTGATAACTGATAACTGATAACTGATAACTGATAACTGATAACTGATAACTGATAACTGATAACTGATAACTGATAACTGATAACTGAATTGCCAGCACCTAACCATGAAATACCTTCTTTTTTCAGCAATCAAATCACAGGAAAAAAAAGCGAGGGGTTTTACTCTAATAGAATTGTTAGTAGTGGTGATTTTATTGGGGGTTCTCGCTGCCATCAGTTTACCCACTCTCTTGGGACAAATCGCTAAGGGTAGGCAAGCAGAAGCGCGCGAAGCACTGGGATTAATCAATCGCGCCCAACAGGGTTATCGTTATGAAAAAGGGACTTTTGCTACTTTATCTCAACTATCTCTGGAAGCTGCCACTATTTCCCTAACATTTTATAATATCAGCCAAGTAGAAACCCCCGATGCTTTTGGAACCGCCTATCGAGCGAATGCAGTGCCTGAATTTGATGACGATATTAAAAATTATGCTGGAGCGGCTGGACAAACGGCAGCCGGGGCCTATACTGGTATTGTTTGTGAGGATGACACTCCTTTAGACGATAATGTTTCTACCAGTAATTCCGCCGGTGTTCTTAGCTGTGTTAATGGCATTAAAATTAATTAAAATAAACCCAAAAATCTTTTATTTTTGTTGATAAGTAGATGGTTATAATTATGAAGGTCGTGATTTGTAGGTTGATTCATCGTAGGGTTAATTCATCGTAGGGTTAATTCATCGTAGGGTTAATTCATCGTAGGGTTAATTCATCGTAGGGTTAATTCATCGTAGGGTTAATTCATCGTAGGGTTAATTCATGAATTAACCGCGATGGTAGGGTTAATTCATGAATTAACCCTACTTATTAAGGGGGGATAAAGGGGAGATCCCCCCGCCTATCGGCACCCCCCTTATCAAGGGGGGCAGGGGGGATCGAACCTAAAATCCATGTTTTAATTTAATTAAAACCAGCTACTTACGTTACTGATTATTGACTTTTATTTGAAGATATGTTAGGCGTAAAAAAATCTCTCAATCTATCCTTACTTAAAACTCTGGGTTTAGTCGCCGTCATCGGTGGACTAATCATGGCTATTGTGGAAATGCAACAGGAAAAGGTGAAAACCTTGACCAAAGAAAAGTTATTAGAGAGAAATTATAGTCAAGAATCTCGTCTAGAAAATGCTCAGGTTGAGTTATTAAAAAATATACCTTCCTTTGGCTTTAATAATATGTTAGCCAATTGGTCAATGTTACAGTTTATACAATACTATGGCGATGTGGATGCTCGCAAGGAAACTGGTTACGGTTTAAGTCCCGATTTTATGGAAATTGTCACCAAAAATGACCCCAAATTTGTCCGCGCCTATTTGATGATGTCTGTCGCTTCTTCCCTCAATGCTGGTAAACCCGAAAGAACGATTGAGATTATGAATAAAGGTTTATCAAAAATCACTCCTGATGTCACCGATGCCTATTTTCTTTGGTTATATAAAGGAGTGGATGAACTATTATTTTTAGGTGATATTCCCGCGGCGAAAAAATCCTATCAAATGGCCGCCGATTGGGCAAAAATTGCCGGTAATGAATTTATCGAAAAATCCGCTAGGGGAACAGTGAAATTTTTAGAAACTAATCCCGATAGTCGCGCTCCTAGAGTCGGTGCTTGGATGTTAGTCTGGATAAATAGCCAATACGAAGAAACCCGCAGGTTAGCTAAGGAAAATATCGAAAAATTGGGCGGTAAATTGGTTGTGATTAATGATAATCAAGTGATGGCAATTCCCCCCAAGGATTAGGGGTTGACATATTTTTTATCCTGCCAAAACTTATGATTTAATAAACCATCAATATCATTAGGGAAGGGACAAACATCGGGAAAATTAGAGTCTGGATAATCCTCTTTCACCGCTTCTAAAGCTTCTCGATAACATTCTTCTAAAATCTCTATCATAAACCTTTTCAAACTAGGAGAATACTTAAATTCCTTCTTCAACTTCTTGCGAAAATTTCTAATTTCAATTTCCCACCCTCGATAACAATCGGGAAGAACCACATAACAACGTTTTAATAAATGTTCTAATAAACGAGTTAAAAAATTATCGACCGCTTTGGGTTGACTTTTCCCCAAAGATTCCACCTCCTCGATCAAATTCTCTAAATCGACCTGAGATAAATCCCCAGATTTTAATTGCTTAACCGTCTTCTCTATCCACAAAGCAAAATCTTGATCATACAGATTTTTTACCTTGGCTAAAGTCATAATTTTTCTCCCTGTTAAACTTAAATTAATTTCTTGAAAATCACACTAAATCTGGTTATTAAAGACTGATTATTTATTCCCCTTTTTGCATGAGTGCATGAGTAGAAAACGGGTTTCTCCGAGAGTAGAAAACGGGTTTCTCCGAGAAACCCGTTTTCTGTGCGTTACTCAACGGATTTAGTATGATTACCTATTCTCCCTATCCCAAGAGTGCCTCTCCTCAACCGATTTGGTATCAAAGTTTAACTTTCCCAAAACTTATGATTTAATAAGCCATCAATATCCTTAGAAAAAGGACAAAAATCGGGAAAACTAGCATCATATTCGATTCGCATATTCTCCACCGCTTCCTGATAACAATTATCACAAATATCCGTCAAAAAACTGCATAAACTAGGGGAATCTTTAAGGATATCTTTTAACTTCGATTGACAGCGTTTAATTGTTACTTCCCAACCTCGATAACAGTCGTACAAAAGAAGATAACGGCGTTTTAAACCGTGTTCAAATAATGTAATTAAACGGTTTTTAAGTTCCCTTTTATCTCGTCTTCCCAAAGATTCCACCTCCTCGATCAAATTCTCCAAATCAACCTGAGATAAATCCCCAGATTTTAATTGCTTAACCGTCTTCTCTATCCACAAAGCAAAATCTTGATCATACAGATTTTTTACCTTGGCTAAAGTCATAATTTTGACCTCTTATCTTGACTAATTACCTTCATTTTAGCGAAACTTCGCCAACAATTTAAGTCTGAATTGGCGCTTACTTAAAACTTGCATTAAAAGTCGCTCGGTTTGGGTGTATCTCACATTTTCGGAAATAGCGATAATCAGCAATTATCAGTCACTCTTAAACTGCTACAAATGTATGAACAGCCGCGTGTAAGCATCCCACCGAAAAGCTAATGCGCTCCAGGGTTTGGGGACGGCGCTTGCGTCCCCAACGGGGGGTTTGGGTAGGGTTGATTCATGAATCAACCCTACTATGAATCAACCCTAGGGATCAAGGGGAAATCCATCTTCAATTTAATTATAACTACTTATTTATCCCATTCAAATTTTTCCTCTTTTTTTCATTAACTCAACCACAATCGGATATCGGATAATCGGATGCACATTATACCAGAGATCGCCATTGCGGTATTCCAAAATATATAAACCATGCAACAGATCTAGAAAATTTTGATCCTTGAGATACTTCGGTTTTGACTTTTCATAAACAGTTTTAATAATTTCCTCATCTGCTGTACCGATACTTTCAGCAAAATCGAGACTAAGTTCTGTGATTGATTGTTCTAAAACAGCTTGATCAATTTTTAGGGTATTATCATCAGGATAACGACGAACCGATCGCAAACAAACCCGACAGCAATCATTAGTAATGCGAATTAATTCTCGTAACACTCCCCCACTATAAAGACAAATTTTTTCGAGGGTGTCAGGATCGATTAAAGCGGGATCGATGCGCTTAGTGATAATCTCGGTTAAAGTAGCAATAATTTGCGGATCGGGTATAGCATTAGGTGAATTAATTCCTCCCTGTTTAAAGAGTTTATATACAGGCATTTGTACGATCTGATCGTTAGTTTCTGTTTGGAGAGTTGCCTTTAAAGCTACTTCTCTTAAAGCGGCGATCGGAATAGTCATAATAATCCGAAAACCGGGCAGCATATAGCCACAAACAAAACCAGAAAAAAATTAACTGATAACTGATAACTGATAACTGATAACTGATAACTGATAACTGATAACTGATAACTGATAACTGATAACTGATAACTGATAACTGATAACTGATAACTGATAACTGATAACTGATAACTGATAACTGATAA
>NZ_JAPZSR010000360.1:0-1461 GCF_027531875.1 Microcystis sp. LE19-84.1B
GTATTGAACGGGAAAAAACATTGATTCTTCGTCAAATTAAACGCAAGTTAGGTGAGATTAATCCTTCGTTGGAAACTAAAATCATGCAGTTAAGTATTGATGATGTCGAAGTATTAGGAGAAGCTTTATTCGATTTCTCTAAGGTTGAAGATTTAATCAATTGGTTAAATACTTTAATTCCCCTGTAAAATTGTCATTTTCAGGGATGAATTTCAGTTAACAGTTAACAGTTATCAGTGTATTTCCCCATCTCCTCGCAGGAGTCGCAATTCCCCCTCTCCTACGAGGAGATGGGGTTAGGGGGAGAGGTAAAATCATTCATTTCCAGAACTGATTCGCTACATTTCATCTACTAGCAATACATTTTGAGGAGCTAACTGTTTCCATTGCCTATCATTAGTGATAATGTAGGTTGCTGAATATGCGATCGCTGTTCCCAGTTGAATCGCATCGGGTGTTTTGAGAGTGTATTGGGTACGAATATCGATCGCCTCATTAGCAATAGATAAATCGATTGGTAACAGAGTAATTTGGCTCGAACGGGTGAAATATGTCCGGTATTGTTCTACCAACTCCTGATTACCTATCCTTGCTGGATGGGTAACAATTTCGATAAAAGTGATCATCGAAGTGATAACCTTAACCTGATAAATGGAGACATCATAAAATAACTTTTCCATATAAGGAAAAAAGATGGGATGTTGCTCGAAAAAGTAAATAAAAGGAGCCGTATCTAAAAATACAATATTTCCCGGTTGTAAAACTATTCCCATGATGATCGCTCCTGCTGAATATAAGCATCTACATCAATTGATTGCCACATTTCTTGCCCCAATCCCGCCGCATCGCGGAAATCTAATGGCTTATCTTCTAACTCTGGTTTAGCTTGCAAAAACTTTGCAAAATCCAAAATTTTATTCGCTCGATCTTCAGGCATTGATTTCACGATTTTGTAAATTTCGTCGGCTACACTCATAAGTAAATTCTCTCTTATCTATTATGGACATTTTACCATAGCAATTTCATCGGGTAGTGAACATTACGAGAAACCCGTTTTCTTGTAATAAATGTTAATTTTTGTGATAGCACCCTTGAAAAATTGGGAATTCTTTGCATAAAATAGCCACAGTCATCTTTTCCAGTCAATGTCATGACTTCTCTTCTGTTGCCTTTCTTTGCTGCTGTTTACGATAGTTTCTTCGATTTAGCTCAATCTGATGGATTTTGGGCGAATTTTGCAATCGCTGTAGGTTAAGGGGGTGAGGTCATAACAATCCGTTGCCAAAAGCGACTTTTCAGAATATAATAGAGAAGAGTAGTCATTCATCGCTCAGATTAGTTAAGATGACATTACATGACTAATAATATTGACCATGACCGCTTATTTAAAGAGTTAATCTCCACCTTTTTTGTCGAATTTATCGAGTTATTTTTTCCTCAATTGATGGATTATTTAGATAG
>NZ_JAPZSR010000422.1:0-13133 GCF_027531875.1 Microcystis sp. LE19-84.1B
GCTTAAATAAAGAGGTTTTGATAACCAAATTAAAGCATATCTAAAGAGTTTTGAGTTAAAAGTTAAACTTCAAGTTTTCATTCAGGACTAATGTACTGGTTAACTAATTTTTTGGGGAAAATTAGTTAACCCATCATTATAACATATAATTAATTTGCAAGAGTTCTAATGAAGCCTTACGGATATTGTCGTTAGGAACTAGCGATACTGCCTATAGAGGGGATGTAAGACCAAAAGTTGGGCGTAAGTCCGTCTTGAGGCAATCCCCCGTGAAATAGGAAGCTCTCAACTCTGTTGAGAGTAGTTCACTAAACCATCACCGGGTAAATAGCCAGAGATAGAAATTATGAAGGAAAGTACCGTCCCCACCATTAATCTCGCTCCTAAACTCAGACGCGATTTATCTTTATGGAATCCCTTTGATTATCTTTTGCTGTTGTACTGGGTGTTTTATTTTCCCCAAGCAATACGCTGGTATGTGGAAACGAGAGGCGGCGGCGATAACCATCCCGTACAATTGCGTCTAAGGATTCAGGGTCTTCTCTTAACTGTAATTATCGTTCTAATTATCTGTAGCATAGCAGCAAATTTAGGACTTTCTGTTAATTGGGGGGACGTGCTGTCGGGCGCGGTGTTGGGCGCGGTGTTGGGCGCGGTGTTGGGCGCGGTGTCGGGCGTGGAGTCGGACGTGGAGTCGGGCGTGGAGTCGGGCGTGGCGTTTAAGGTCGGGGTGTGGGTCATGGTGTGGGGCGGGCTGTTGCGCGCGTCGGGCGTGGAGTCGGGCGTGGCGTCGGGCGTGGCGTCGGGCGTGGTGTTGGGCGTGGTGTTGGGCGTGGTGTCGGGCTTGTTGGGCGTGTTCGGCGCGGTGTTCGGCGCGGTGTTCGGCGCGGTGTTGGGCGTGTTGGGCGCGGTGTTGGGCGCGGTGTGGGGCGGGGTGTTGGGCGTGTTGTTGGGCGTGTTGGGCGCGTCGGGCGTGTTGGGCGCGGTGTGGCTCGCGTCAAGGGAGACAAGGTCGGGCGTGGGCGAGTTGTCGGGCGTGTTGTTTTTGGTGGTGCCCGGCGTGGTGTGGTGCGTGGGGTTCGGCGCGGTGTCGGGCGCGGTGTCGGGCGTGTCGGGCGTGTTGTCAGGCGACGTGGTGTGGGGCGTGTTGTCGGGCGCGGTGTGGGGCGCGGTGTGGGGCGCGGTGTGGGGCGTGGCGTTGGGCGTGGTGTCGGGCGTGGTGTCGGGCGTGGGGTTAGTGTTGTCGGGCGTGGCGTTGGGCGTGGCGCGGGGCTTGGCGTTGGGTGCGATGGTGCTGGGCGTGGTGTGGTGCGTGTGGTTCGGCGTGTGGTTCGGCGCGGTGTTCGGCGCGGTGTTCGGCGTGTTCGGCGTGTTCGGCGTGTCGGGCGTGTCGGGCGCGGTGTCGGGCTTGGCGTTCGGCGTGGTGTTAGGCGTGGTGTTTATATTCGCCTTTTTCCGTCCTGATAATTGGCTAATCGGGCTTTTGGCGGGCCCCCAAGGACGACTTTTTCCCCGTATTACCCTTCTACCGCTGCCGGGGTTAACCTCGACTCTACAACAATGGTTACAGCAAGACTGGGAAACGGCTATTAATAACCTCAATCAATACCTTCGGTACAGCCGCCAGTTTATTCCTGTTCTTGCCGCCGTTAATTGCGTTTTACCGCAATTCCCAGAGGCAGAAATTATCTATCGCGTCTCCCGTCTGGCAGAAAATCCCTCCGATTGGCAATTGTTAAAATATGCGTCCGCGTCGGCGAAACTGTTTTCTCTTGCTGACAGCCAAATCCGTCTAGATACTCCTGCTCGCGCCGCCGCCGCTGGTTTTTGGTATCTTCACCAACAGGACACCGAAAAAGCCAAAAAAGCCTTTGCTGTGGTACGTTCCCTCGCCTACGGGGAAGAAATGTATAGTCTAGCCCAAACTTTACACCGATTTAGTCAGGCAGCAACTCCCGATAGTATCGCTTCCCTGGAGGTTGCCCCCATTGCCGCAGAACCTTCATTACGTCCGCAAACTTGGCAAGCTATCAGCAGTTTAAATCGAGTTATCGCAGAAATGGCTTTAGTGCAGGGAAGTTACTCCCGAGGGACTAGAGATCGGATTATCGGGGAATTAAGGGATATAATCGACCGACAGGCGGCCAATTTACCCCTAGCAGAAAAAGAATTAATCCTTTCTATCGCCCAAAAATGGAAAACTTGCCTGTAGCTTGTAAGCTAAGACGCATTTAAACCGCTTATTCTTAGATTAGCCGAATTTCCCGCCCCCTGCCCCTAGGGTTGATTCATAGTAGGGTTGATTCAAGGTAGGGTTGATTCATGAATCAACCCTACCTTGAGGGGGTTTGATCCCCCCTGCCCCCCTTGATAAGGGGGGTGTCGATCCCCCCTTAATCCCCCCTTGATAAGGGGGGTTTGATCCCCCCTTAATCCCCCCTTAATAAGGGGGGTTTGATCCCCCCTGTCAGCCTTGATAAGGGGGGTGTTTGAAAGTTTTTAACACCTACCTACTTAGTGCCAGATTAATTTCTTAGCTAGGATAGGCAAGAGGCAGCTGGAAGAAATTCTCCTGTCTTCTGTCACGGCTGCTGGCAGTAAGTAATTTTGCCGGCATCTGATATTCAAACTCAAGCAACTATGTGTCAACTTCTAGGCATGAATTGTAATGTCCCCACGGATATCTGTTTTTCCTTCGAGGGATTTTGTGCGCGGGGAGGAAAAACCGACGAACATCGAGACGGTTGGGGAATTGCTTTTTTTGAGGGTTTAGGTTGTCGAACTTTTATTGATGTTCAACCCTCGATCGCTTCTCCGATTGCGGAATTAATTAAAAACTATCCCATCCATTCTACCAATGTTATCGCCCATATTCGCAAAGCTACCCAAGGAGAAATTAAACTAGAAAACTGTCATCCTTTTCGGCGGGAATTGTGGGGAAAATATTGGGTTTTTGCCCATAATGGTAATTTAGAAAATTTCTCACCGGCTGCGGGAGATTTTTATCAACCGGTTGGGGACACAGATTCGGAAAGAGCTTTCTGTTTAATTCTTAATACCCTGCGAGAGACTTTTCCCCAGGGCAAACCTTCCCTAGAACAACTCTATCAAGTCTTAAAAACTATCACAAACTCTATCGCTTGTCAAGGAATTTTTAATTATCTTTTATCCGATGGTGAACATTTTTTTGCCCATTGTTCGACAAAATTAAGCTATATAATCCGGCAATATCCTTTTGCCGCTGCTCATTTAATTGATGAAGATGTGAGCGTTGATTTTCAAGCTTTAACCAGTCCGAGCGATCAAGTAGCAATTATTGCCACTACTCCCTTAACTGATAATGAAGTTTGGACACCGATTAATTCAGGAGAATTATTAGTTTTTCAGGAGGGCGCAGCAATTTTAAGTTAATCTTACCAGTGGTCACTTTGTCGAGATTTTTCTAGGTCAATTAACTGAGTTTTTAACCCTAACCAATCTAATTGATTGGCAAGGCAATCTGAACCAATTTTTCCCGCTTCTAGATAAATAACTCGCTCGGCAAATTCCTCTAAAAAATCTAGTTGATGATTAACCATAATTATCGTCATTGAACTTTGATTATTTAATACTTCTAATAACCTGCTGGCCGTTCCTGTATCTAGAGCAGACGTAGGTTCATCTAATAACAGTATGGTCGGTTCTAACAGCAAAGCTCTGGTAATTGACACTAATTGTCTTTGTCCTAAAGATAATTCTAACTCCCCGCGTTCAAACCACTGTTCGGGAATTTTTAATAGGGATGTCCAATGGTCAATTCTCTGATTAATTTCCGCAGGGGTAAGTTTTTTTAATTGCAGAGGATAAGCGAGCGCATCTCGAACATTCATCCCTAATAACTTCGACTCTTGTAGCAATAAAACTATCTGTTGTCGCAGGGAAATAACCGGCATTTCCTTAATCGATTTACCTTGAAAATAAATATTTCCCGTGCTGGGTTCCTGCAAACGATTTAACAATCGTAAAAGAGTCGTTTTTCCTGCCCCAGATGCTCCGACAATAGCTAACTTTTCTCCTTGCTTGATGCTAAAAGTAATATCTTCTAACAGATAAGCACTGCCCCGTCGGATAGCTAAATTTACTTGCTGTAGTTCTAAAATCAAGATTGGTATTTTCCTTACTTAGTTCAAAATTATTATAAGCTAAGACGTATTTAAACCGCTTATTTTTAGATTAGCCGAATCTCCCCCCCCTTGCCCCCCCGACATCGGGGTGGTCTTGCCTTTTGCCTCTTGCCTCGTCTCAACAAGCAATTTAAATTACGAACAGCTTATAATGAAAATAGCCCAATGAGTTCGGCAGGTATTTTCCATGGTTAGTCAAGTTAACAAAACCGAGATTATCTATCCTGAGAGCGACGGTAAACCGATGGCAGATAATACTAAACAATTTAACTGGATAGTGACGATTAAGCAGAATATCGACTGGTTATATATCGATGATCCCCAGGTATTTGTAGCGGGGGATCTGTTATGGTATCCCGTGCAAGGCCAGCCGAAAATTGCTGCCGCTCCTGATACGATGGTAGTATTTGGCAGACCGAAAGGCGATCGAGGTTCTTACAAACAATGGCAAGAAGATAATCTTGCTCCTCAAGTCGTCTTTGAGATTCTTTCTCCCAGTAATACCTCCATCGAAATGGCCAAAAAATTGCTATTTTATGATCGCTATGGAGTCCAAGAATACTACGTCTATGATCCCGATGATAATAGTCTAGAAGCTTGGCAGCGAATTGGTGACAGTTTAGACAGTGTTAGTGAGGTTAATAATTGGGTGAGTCCCCGTTTAGGCATTCGTTTTGACCTAACCGACGAGTTAAAAATTTATCGTCCTGATGGTACTCAATTCTTGTCCTACAGCGAAATTAATCAACTACTGGAGCAGGAAAAGCAACGGGCAGAAAATGAACGCCAACGGGCTGAACAGGCTAATCAGCAGTTAGTAGAAATGGAGGCAAAACTGCAAAAATATCGTCAACTTTTTGGGGAATTACCTAACTAGGGTCTGCTGAATAAATGTGAAATATAGACGAGGTAAGGGGTTTGGGGCCTGTTTGGCGAAGCAGGTACAAGATTTTAAAGCTAGTGGCTCAAAAACCTTGCATCTTGATCGGCGATTGCGCCCTGTAGGGGCGAAGCATTCGGGCAATAACTTATCGCTGAAACCGTAGATTTTCTATCCGAATGCTTCGCCCGTACTTTTTCAGCCAGCCCTAACTAAAATTTGAACTAGCGAAGGGAGTATAGCAAAAAAAAGAGGACTGGTTAGTCCTCTTAACAAGATTAGTTTTCGCTAAATGTTAAACACAGAATGATTGCCGGGCCTAGTAGGCTAGACCCATGCTGCGGGTGGTTTCTGCTCCGAGATAAACCCGAATGCTTAAGAAATCCGTCGGACAAGCGGTTTCGCAACGCTTACAACCAATACAGTCTTCCGTGCGGGGGGAAGAGGCAATCTGGGCAGCTTTACAGCCATCCCAGGGAACCATTTCCAGCACGTCGAGGGGACAAGCCCGAACGCATTGGGTGCAACCGATACAGGTATCGTAAATTTTAACGCTATGAGACATTGAATTATGACTCCTTACCGAGTGTTCTCCATGTTAAATTTCGGGTTTATCGGTTAGTTTACCTTACAGCGATCTGTTCATCGCTCGATCGGTGACATAACTTTAAACTCTGTAACACTTGGGGACAAATGGCGATCGCTAGTCAGGGATCGGGCAATTCTAAAATAGCCTTAAAGAATTGCTTGCCGGGGTTACGGGGGGAACCGAAAAAGGTAATCTGGATCGCAAGATAATTTATTTCGTTTGCCAGTATGACAGAAATAGCGATCGAATCAATCCTACAGGAAAATCGGCTGTTTCCTCCCAGTGCCGAATTTTCTCAGAATGCCACCATTAAAAGCCTTGAAGAATACCAGCAACTCTACGCCAAAGCTAAGGCCGATCCCCAGGCTTTTTGGGCTCAATTAGCCGAAAAAGAACTACATTGGTTTGAAAAATGGTCAGAGACTCTTGACTGGCAGCCCCCCTTTGCTAAATGGTTCGTCAACGGCAAGATTAATATTTGTTACAACTGTATTGACAGACATCTCACCACCTGGAGACGTAATAAAGCCGCCATCATCTGGGAAGGAGAACCGGGAGACAGCCGCACCATTACCTACGAACAGCTACACCGAGAAGTGTGTCAATTTGCCAACGCTTTAAAGGAATTAGGCGTGAAAAAAGGCGATGTGGTCGGAATTTATATGCCGATGATTCCCGAAGCGGCCATCGCCATGTTAGCCTGTGCCAGAATTGGCGCGCCCCACAGTGTCGTTTTTGGGGGATTTAGTGCCGATGCTTTGCGCGAGCGTCTTAATGATGCGGCCGCTAAGGTGGTAATCACTGCCGATGGTGGTTTTCGCAAGGATAAAGTCGTTGCTCTCAAGGAACAGGTGGATCTGGCCCTAGCCGATAATAGCGCCCCCAGTGTGGAAAAAGTTCTCGTTGTCCAGCGCAGCAAGGAACCCATCAATATGGTTGCCGATCGCGATTACTGGTGGCATGATCTACAAAAACAGGTATCTGCTAATTGTCCGGCCGAACCCATGGATAGTGAAGATATGTTATTTATCCTCTATACCAGTGGTTCCACCGGCAAACCGAAAGGAGTCGTCCACACCACCGCCGGTTATAATCTCTACACCCATGTCACCAGCAAATGGATTTTTGACCTGAAAGACACCGATGTTTACTGGTGTACTGCCGATGTGGGTTGGATTACTGGCCATAGTTATATCGTTTACGGACCGCTTTCCAATGGTGCAACGACGGTAATGTATGAAGGGGTTCCCCGTCCCTCTAATTTAGGCTGTTTTTGGGATGTAATCGAGAAATATCGCGTTAATATCTTTTATACTGCCCCCACTGCCATCCGCACTTTTATCAAAATGGGTGAAGACATCCCCAATAGCCGGGATTTATCCTCTTTGCGCTTACTGGGAACCGTGGGAGAACCGATTAACCCGGAAGCGTGGATGTGGTATCACCGGGTTATCGGTAAGGAAAAATGTCCGATTGTCGATACTTGGTGGCAAACGGAAACCGGGGGAATTATGATTACTCCCTTACCCGGGGCAATTGCCACCAAACCGGGGTCAGCAACCCTACCTTTTCCCGGTATTATCGCCGCAGTGGTGGACTTAGAGGGCAATCCCACCCAAGCGAATGAGGGGGGTTATCTGGTGGTCAAACATCCCTGGCCCGGTATGATGCGAACAGTCTATAAAAATCCCGATCGCTTCCGCAATACCTACTGGGAACAGATCGCCCCCAAAGATGGCCAATATCTCTATTTTGCTGGGGATGGTAGTCGTCAGGACGAGGACGGTTATTTCTGGGTAATGGGGCGCGTTGATGACGTAATTAGCGTTTCTGGCCACCGTTTAGGGACAATGGAGATCGAATCAGCTTTAGTATCTCATCCTGCGGTAGCAGAGGCGGCTGTGGTGGGACGGCCGGATGAAATTAAAGGGGAAGAAGTCTATGCTTTTGTGACTCTCGAGGGACATTATGAAGCGAGTCAGGAGTTAGCGCAAGCATTAAAGGATCACGTTGTCAAGGAAATTGGCATTATTGCTCGACCGGGAGAAATCCGTTTTACCGATGTACTGCCAAAAACGCGATCGGGTAAAATTATGCGTCGTCTCTTGCGAACTTTAGCATCAGGTCAAGAGATTTCCGGTGATACTTCTACTCTAGAAGATCGATCGGTTTTGGACAAATTGCGCCAAGGTGCCTAATTTAATTGCTGGTTTTTCCTAGTAGTTAGGGTGAGGAATAAGAGTTAATCTTATCTCACTCTAACGGGAGTGATGCTCGCTGAACATATTTGCTCAAGCAGCAAATATATAGCTAATAATAATCCTCTTTAAAAGGTATGTGATAAGTTTAGATTATCTGGAAGCGATCAATCTTTGTGTCCTTTGTGTCTTTGTGGTTCGTTCCAGTTGATCTCGCGTAGCGAGCGCGTTGCGACCGCCAGCAGGAATGTATCCTATAATATATTTTACCCACCGAACCCAAGAGAGCCGATCATACTTCATGTTTATAAGAAAGGCTATAATAATAAAAATAAGAGCAAATTGAAATTATAGGAGTTTAATCAATGACTACCACCACTGCTACGGATAATGATTTAAAAAGACTAGAAGATTTAATCCTCAATGGACAGAAGATAATCGAACATCGATTCAACGAGATCGACAATCGACTCACTACCATGGACAATCGACTCACCACCATGGACAATCGACTCACCACCATGGACAATCGACTCACTACCATGGAAACTCGACTGATTGAGGTGGACAATCGACTCACTACCGTGGACAATCGACTCACTACCGTGGAAACGCGACTCACTACCACGGAAACTCGACTGATTGAGGTGGACAATCGATTGAAGGTGATCGAGAATGGACAAGCGGAAATAAAAGCTGATGTCAAAAATCTTCAAAAAGATACTACCGATTTAAAGATTGAACTCACGGAAGTTAAAGGTGATATTAAAACTCTTGATAGTAAATTTGATGACATGAATAAACGCTTAGAGAAAGTCGAAGGAACCCAAAAGAATCAAATTTGGACATTGATAACTGTCTTAAGTGGTTCCCTACTAGCCGTGGGATTTAGAAGTTTTTTTATCAACAATAATCCCTAATCTCAGCCAGAGAATTGCTATAATTTGCTCACTAAAACAATGAAAAGCGATCGCCTAATTCTCCGTCCTTGGCAACTACCCACAGACAAAGAGTCTTTTTTTCAGATCTATCAAAATTCCGAAGTCACTTATTTTTTACCGAGAATTCGTCAGTTAGCCACGGATATTGAGAGTTTAAATGCCCATTTTTCCGAAAGATTACCAACTATTCGTAATCAAGGTAATGGCAGCGATTGGTGGGCAATGATCGATCGAAAAAATAATCAGATTATCGGTTCGATAATTTTACAGAATTTACCCGATAACTACGGTTATCCTACCCCAGATAGCGAAATTGGTTGGCATTTACGACGCGATTATTGGGGACAAGGATACATAACCGAAGCGGCTAAAGTTATTCTAGAATACGGCTTAATCACCTTACAATTGCCGATTATCTACGCAGTGGTTAATCCCGATAATTATCGCTCAATTCGTGTCACCGAAAGATTAGGAATGCAATCAATGGGATTAACGAATAAATACTACGACACTGAAGCACTTTTATTCTCGATCAAAGCTTAAAGTTCATTAATAATTATTGATTGTTTCTTATTTTATAGCTGCTGTGGTGGTCATGCTAAACCCATTCTTGCTCAAAAAGCAAAAAGGGAAATATATTCCCTTTTTCTAGCTTTTATGGACCCAGATCCTAAACCGTTTCGGGTTTAACACCTCTTTGGTCGAGAACTTTCTGTAATTCAGCTTCGTCGGTTTTGGTCAAAGAAGTGCGTAACACTTTACCTCCGTAGGGGGCCACTTCATCGAGGACCTTATCGGGGGTAACTTTTTGGACGAGAACAAAGAGAGCAGATGTACTGGGCTGCAGGGTTTCTCCCAATTCGCGCATAAAATTGTCATCCACACCGATATCACTTAAAGCACCTCCCAAAGCGCCACCGGCAGCACCGAGGACGGCCCCTAATAAGGGGGATAAAAAGAGTATTCCGATTAATAACCCCCAGAAACTGCCACTAGCGGCTCCTGCTGCCGTTAAATTGACCGCTTGCTTGAGTTTAATCTGGCCATCTTTGTTTTTAACCACTACGGCAGCATCTTCTAACTCGATGAGATGTTCCTGTTGCAGTTTAGCCAAAGTTAAACGAACTTCTTCCGCTTTAAATTCGTCCTCATAGGCGATGACAAATAGATCAGCCATAGTTTTTCCTCGATTATTAGCAAATAAAACCTTTATACACTACTTTTGCCAGATTAAAAAGTTTGAGGTATCGGAGAATACCGAAAACCGATGGAGATTAGGTGTCATAAATACGAGCTTCAAAAGCATCGGGATTTTCTTGACAGTATTCCTCAAAATAGGTTTTTTCTGGTTTTTTAGCGCGTTGGTGTGCCAATTCTGCCTGTAATTCCTCAACAACATCCCAAGCTGCGGCACAATCGGGAGAATTTCCCCCTTTTTCCGCACAGACTACCCGGGCAATATCTCTCGCTTTGATAATCTCCGCTTCTAAATCAAGACTGCGGGGCTTTTCGACGGCGTTACCTTTATGGAGGATGTCACTAACAGAGATAACACCGAGCAAACCGCCTTTAATTACCGGTGCGAAACGAATACCCGTATTAGCAAATAAGCGGGCCACATATTCAACCCCGAGGTCGGGATTAATCACGATGCAGGGTTTGCTCATCACTTCATAGACGCGCACTTTTTGCGGATCTTGACCGAAAGCGACGACTTTATAGACAATATCGGTTTCGGTGATAATTCCGTAGGCATCTTCATCGTGACGGCGATCGACAATAAGAGTTCTAATGTTCTTTTCTCTCATCAATTGTACCGCTTTGGCAACGGTTTCAGAACCTTTAATCTTGGCCACCTCCGTGGTCATAATTTCAGCTGCTTTCATAGTCATATTTGGAGAAGTTAAGTTGTGCCTTTGTTATTTTAAGACATAAACTGACCCCCAATACTGACGGCTGAAGGCTAAAAAACCGCTCCCTGATTAACGCCATTCTACCAGTTGTCGTTCTTGGACAACCAAACCATATACTGTCTCGGTTTGACGGGCTAAATTCGCCCAATGAAAGCGTTTTTCTAGGTCTTCGTAGGCGTTATTAGCTAATTCGTGGGCGTATTCGGGATGATTTAAAACCTCCAAAATGCCCCAAGCGAGGGAATCGGGATTATTGACCCGGGTGACAATTCCCGTTTGACCATGACGGACAACTTCGGGAAAACCGCAGGTATCGGAAACTACCACGGGAACCCTAGCGGCGAAACTTTCCAGGGCGACAATGCCAAAAGGTTCGTAAAGACTGGGAAAAACGGCACAATCGGCCACGGTTTGGAAGCGATCGAGGTTTTCATCGGACATAAAGCCCGTAAAATAACAATGATGCCAGATACCGAGATGCCAGGCCTGTTGTTTGAGTTTGTCGGTATTGCCGCCACCGATAATGACAAATTTAGTTTTAGCCCCGGTGTGGTCGAGGACTTTTGGGGCAGCGTTGAGTAACACCGAAACCCCCTTTTCAAAGGTCATGCGCCCGACGTAATAGACGATTTTTTGGTAATCTTCGGCATATTGACGACGAAAAGCTCGGTAATCAAAGTTAGGGTCTCTTTGCTTTTTCTCAGCCCGAATACCGTTATAAACCACATCGATCTTATCCCAGGGTGCGCCCAAAGCCCGATGGACTTCATGACGCATATAGCCGGTACAGACGATAACGCGCCAAGCATTATAGACGAGGGTTCCCTCTTTGCCGGCGATATAGCGTTGGGTGTCGGTGTGCAGTCCGTTGTAACGTCCGTATTCCGTGGCGTGAATAGTGGCAATCAGGGGTATTTTAAAGAGATGTTTCATGGCAATGGCCGCATCCCCTACTAACCAATCGTGGGCATGAACAAGGTCAAATTTTCCGTATTCGGCGATTATTTTGCCGCCCTGTTGCCCCATGCTGTTATTCATGTTGACCACCCAATGGAAAAAGTCATTGCCGGGGGGGACGGGGACGCGGTGGATGTGAATACCTTCCACCAGTTCGTAGCTGGGGGCCTGACCAAATTCGATCGTGATTAAATGGACTTCATGACCGAGTTTGACGATTTCGGGATAGAGTTCGGCGACATGACGGGCGATACCGCCCACTAATCGCGGTGGAAATTCCCACGCTAACACTAAAATCCTCATTTTTCCCTAACCTCGACCTGATTTAAGCTGGTAAGTAATCATTGCATCCCCATGGTATCTATTTTGGCTCTGCTTTCTTCCTCTAATTGCCACTCTCCCCGTGCCAGTCTTGAGAGGATTTCTTGTCGCCACTTGCTTAATTGTTCCTGAAAAGCGGCTGTTTGTAGATCGTTGCGCCAGAAAATTAGGGCTGATTCGCCAGTTTGCGGATAATAATTTTTACGCTCTCCAGCGACGCGGAAGCCAAAATGCTCGTAGAGTGCGATCGCTGACTGGTTCGATACCCTTACCTCTAGCGTAGCCCTTTCCAGTTGTCTTTGTACAGCCTTTTCAAGCAGTTTGTAGAGAAGCAGTTTTCCTAATCCTTGTCTTTGATAGTCGGGATAAATTGCCAGGAGGGTAATATGCGCTTCTTCGAGAATTGCCCAAAAACAAGCTAATCCGATTAGGGTTTCGTCCTCCCCGTCTAGGGTAAGAATTAATAATTCACTGTTGGGGCTGTTTAATTCCCGTTCATAACCGGATAGGGTCCAAATACCGCCGAGACTGCTGCGATCAAGTGCTACCATGGCGGCAAGATGTGGGGATTTTGGGGTTTTAAGCTGGATTTTTGGCATTTATCGGGGAATGGGAGAGGGGTGTGGGGTGTAGGGTGTGGGGGGAGTGGGAATTATGGATTATGAATTATGAATTATGAATTGGGGAGGTGGGGAAGTGGGGAAGTGGGGAAGTGGGGAAATTGAACTAAAACCCCAAAACCCCAAAACCCCAACCCCCAACACCTAAAACCTGTCTCCTATCTCCTGACTCCTGACTCCTGACTCCTGACTCCTTTCTCCTGACTTCTAACCCAATGTTGGTCAAAAATAAGCAAAAGTTATTTATTGACTGCAAAAACTTGAGAATATTTAAATTAACATTCCGCAATATTTACAAATTCTTAAGAATTAATTGAGAAAGATTTTTATTTAACAACGATGTTATGCCGGTTACAGCGATTTGATAGAATTTCATAATGGGTTGTTCTGTGCTTTTTTGGGCAGCAATAGTTGAAACCCTTGCCACACCTAGAAGGTGATCCTAATTAAGACGGGTAAATCAGTCAATTTCACCCACAACGATGATCTTTTTTTTATGTAGTTTTATTGCAAAAAAAAAGTTTTTTTGACAAAAAGCACAAAGTATGATA
>NZ_JAPZSR010000010.1:0-10136 GCF_027531875.1 Microcystis sp. LE19-84.1B
TTTTGGGTCGATACACCTAAATTATAAGTAGGGAGGCACAATTATTTGTAGGATGGGTTAGCGGTAGCGTAAACTAGGCGGGCGTTGGGTTTCATGCTTCAACCCAACCTACGTTCTCATCCCCAAAATAATCATGATCGATTCTCTTGATTTCATAGATTTTTTGGGTCGATACACCTAAGTTATAATCAATCATCAATTGACCTAATTCTTCCCCGTCAATCAGCACTATTTTTATCTCATTTCTGGGGGCATATTCTAAAGCCTCTTGGGTAAAATAGGAAGTGGTGATGAAAATACCTTTTTTGGCTCCTTGTCCCGCTAATGCCCCGACAAATTTCTGGATTTCTGGACGACCAACGGCATTATTATCAGCCCATCTTTTGGCTTGAATATAGATTATATCTAAACCGAGTCTATCTTCTTTTATTATTCCATCAATCCCTTGATCACCGCTCTTACCCACCGCTTTACCTGCATCTCTAATCGAGCCACCATAACCCATTTTTACCAGTAATTCTACTACTAATTTTTCAAAAGCATCTGGGGATAATTTTCGCAGAATAGAAAGTAAGTCTGTCGCTAATGCTTGACGAATTTCTTGATAGGAGTTTTCTAGTAATTCCTCGGGGTTTTGTTCTTGATCAGAAGTTGATAAATTGCTTTCAAGAGTAATAGTTTCATTTTGCTTATTGACTTGATTGAATTCTTGAAATTCGGGAAACTGTCTCAGAAATTTGGCATCGATTCGAGCAGGATTTTGAGATAATATTTCTTTTCCTTTCTCAGAAATTACAAAAGTTGCCCTTTGGGGTGAGTCAATTAATCCCGCTTTCTTTAAATAGGTTTTTGCCCAACCGACTCGATTAGCAAAAATTTCTTGTTGTCCACTGGGAAGCATTTCTTTTTTTTCTGCTTCCGTGACTTGAAACTCTCTGACCAAGGCTTCAATAATTTCTCGATATTTATAAACTTTGCCATCTGCAAGTATTGTTAATAGGGGCAACATAATCGATTGAAAATCGGGAATGGGCATAGTTCAGATGAAAAGCGGGGGCAGTCATCACAATTATACAGCAACAATCTCCAAGAATTTAGATAATAATACAAAATCGTTTTTTAATAGTGCGATTAACTGCCAATCGAACTTTAAAAACCCACTCCCTACTTCCCTAATTCCCCACTCCCTACCCTCCTATACTTTTAAAACAGGATTTAGTATAATACACATGAACTTATTAATGATTGGGAGGCATTCCTAAAGAATTTGAGACAGAAATTATCGCCATTGATAATCGTCTTGATACTCCAATAATGCGATTTTTGTGCTATCGGGAGCGTTGACATAAATAAGCTGTTGACTATTTAAATTACTCGTTAAGACTGTCTATGAGTGCCGGAGCGGGTAGCAGGGAGTGTCAATGTCATAGCTAAAAAAATCCCTATCCCTGCTATTCGTACAAAATCTCATCAAAACAAGCTTCTCCCACACTCGCTAAAGTTCTAGCGGTAGCTTTATCGGTTTTCGACTTCTGCACGAGGGCGCGGAATTGCTGTAGATTGTAACGAGCTTGGAATTTTTTAATCGTGCAGTCGCATAGGTCTTTTGCCACATCAGCAGCTAATCCTTCCCCGCGCGCTCTTTGTAAACATTCTTGACGATAACTATCGAAAGTCGTGGCAGTATTAGAACTTTGGCTAAGGTAAACGGTATTATTAGCCTGTACTGGCAAGGATAAAGCCAATAAACCGATAAAAGTTAGTAAATATCTTGAATTTCTCATCATAATCGCTTTTTAAAGCCTAAAATCCCCCACTAGATTAGAAAAGGGTTTCATAGATCATAGATTGATCGCTTGACTCTTGGGTTCCACTCTTGGCAAACTGTCATCTGTTATGCTAAGATGAATAATGACTGATCGGCGCCATCGCCAAGTGGTAAGGCAGAGGTCTGCAAAACCTTTACCCCCAGTTCGAATCTGGGTGGCGCCTTGGAAAATGTCGGCAATCTTTTCTTGATTGCCTTGTCTAAATGAAGGTTTAGCAAGGTTTTACCTGATAGGCTGCCACTAGATAACGAAAAATATACTCGACTATCTCTAAATAATTCTCGGTAGTTTCTAGAGACTCACCCCAAACTGTCACGCCATGGTAAGAAATCAGTAAAGCGGGAATTTCTGGGGGGAAAGCTGACAATCTACTTTCTATTTCTGCGGCAATTTTCGGCACATCGAGATAGTTGGTAAAAACTGGCATAAATACTTGAGGATTTTCTACCCAAATACCTAAACCTTTCAACATTTCTAAGGGAGGTAACGATAACTTATCCTCACGAGCAAAACGGGAAACTAAATTCGCTTCTACCGAGTGAACATGATAACAAGCTTGTGCTTGGGGAAAGAGACAATAAATCACCTGATGAATGCTAGTTTCTGCCGAAGGACGATTATTCGGATGAGCTAATTCCCTGACTTTCCCGGTCAGATCCACCCGCACAAAATCCTCTTCTGTTAGTTTACCTTTACTTTTGCCACTGGCAGTAATCCAAAAACTATGATCATCAACTTTAGCGGATAAATTACCCGCCGTGCCAAGCATCCAACCCAGTTGATAAAATCTTCGGGCAGCTGCCACTAGAGACAGACGAGGATCGCTCATGGTTTTTAGAGATATGGTGGATAGGTATCGACCTATTATAACAAGTTGAAGCGAGCAGACGACCCACTCGCCAGCAGATTTGGTGAGGATGTCAGTCCGGATAATCTCGATCAAAACTAAACCCAAAGCAGAAGAGAGCGAGGAACTGGTGAGTAAAAAAGAAGATTTAACCGTGGCAATGTGTTGGGAGTGTGTTAGGTTAAAGATAATTGCAGCTTTGATGAATCGAGGGTTGAGCCGTGAATAACAACTTTTTCCGCAGCTATTCTGTCAATGATTCTGGTTTGGGTTGTTTCTTATCTTTGATTTTAGTCGGATTGTTGTTAGGCTCGATCGGACTGGGTTGGTTAGTCAATGGTTTTTTAATTCTCGTGGCATTCCTAATAATTTCCCCTGTGATTGCTTGGGGTATTTTTCGCTGGTGGTTACGACGCAATTTAGTTGAAGATAGCTGTCCCGTCTGCAGCTACGAATTTACGGGTTTTAATCGCACGGAATGTCAATGTCCTAACTGTGGTGAACCGTTAAAAGTGGCAGGGGGTAAGTTTATTACTCTCACCCCTCCCGGTACGATCGATGTACAAGCGATCGAAGTGCCTACCGGACAGTTGGAAGATTAGGGTCAAACCATCACCATCTAGGCACGCGCACCAAGCTGAAAGCGGGGGTTCTGAATTTTAACAATAACAGCAGTCCCAGCAGGTGAATTGACCAATGAACGAGAATTAAGCCCCAAATAATTGCAAAAATCAAACTACTAACGGCAAGAGCTTTAAAAATATCATTATCGGTCTTTTGATACCAAAGAAGACTAAGGAAGGAAAGCAGTAGGAGTAGAAGCGGAAAAAGTGGGGAGAACATGGGGATCACCATTGGGTGAGGGGACTGTCTTCACACCCATAGCTTATCATTTTCCCTTGACGGCTACGGGTAGCAGCGGCTACATTCCCCCCTATTTGTCATAAATCTTTAGAATCAAATTAAAAAGTTTACGAGCCAATCTTTTAGTCTAAAGGTGGCGCGACAATCATCCTCATTGTAACGCAAAATAGCCGCCAATAAAGTCCGATCTCCTGTTTTTAACCACTGGTCATACCACCAAACGCATTGATCCCCGCTTACTCCTCGATCGCGCCATTGAAAGCCAATCCAGTTAGCGAGGGATTTTAAAGAATAACTTTCCACGGGAAAAGTTACCGAGTTAACTACCTGATAGTGCAGATCAAAACAGCGAGAAACTAACTGATTAATCAAAGAAGAAGGAGTTTTATAAAGATAACCTAATCGCTTAATTGTTTCCACTTCGTACTCAGAAAAGTGAAAAATTGGTGCTTGATAATCCTGCATGACTAAGGTTAAAAATTCCTGCCATATCCTGCCTTCATCTTCTGGCTTTTCCGCCAAAAACGGATAAAATTGCTGGGTATTAACTCGATAATCAACCCGTAAAATCCCCAAAAGATAATCTAAATTCTGTTCTGGTTCCGCTTCGATGTCAAAATAAAATTCAATCTCGGCCCTCGGTAGGGGAGACAAATAAGCAGTTTTGCCGTTGCTTTTGCGAAAGGCCCGATTTTCAATAATTGCTTGGGCCTGTAATTGTAACTGATTAGCCACCTCTAACCCCATCCCCTCCCCCATACGGGTAGGACAGGTAAGCGCTAGGGATTCCATGGTGGAAACCCCCAAAGACTGTAAAAATTGGTAACGACTGGGAGTTACCCCCGGGACTAAAGAAAGATGTTGACTCGCTTGGGCGATACCATAACAGTGACTATACCAATGACATAAACTGCAACGCTGACGCGAGATAAAAACTTCTGGTTCTTGGTGATTAATCACCATTTCGCCGAACTTTTTGATTATTTCCTCTAGTTTAGTTAACCAGAGATTCAATTCCACCCGATAGCGATTATGACGACGTAGGACAATTTCTGCGTAATTGGGAAAAACTCCCTGCATACCAGCCAATAAATAGGCGTAAAAAGTAGCCAGCAGCTTATATTCAGGCTTAGGACGGCGACCGAGTTGAATATTGAGGGGATAATAAATCCAATCGCCAAATTTCGACTTTCCTGGCTGTTTAATTAATAAATGCGGGGAACCGGTTAAAGAGACGGGATAGCCAGATTGTAAAAGGACTCCGTGATAAATACAGGATACCCCCTGACCCATCAAAGCTTCCGTTTCCCTAGCGGCGGCTAAAATATCCGTGCTGGGAGTAGTCAGGGAACAATAATCGGGATAGGAGTCTTGCAGGACTTTGTTAACGTGAATTTGACTCTCCTGGCGCAATTTAAGCAAAAAATCTCGCTCAGGGTCTTTTTCTTGGCTATTGCCGTAGAGATTTAAAAACCCACGGCGTTGACAACGTTGGTAGTCTAGAAGTAGATCATCGGTCAGTAGCATTCTATCAAGGAGAAAAGTTAAGCTTTCCTGGACCTGTGAGGTAAAGTAGAAAATAATAAACTTAAAAAAAGAAAACATTCCCAAGTATGTTTCCTCTACTCTAATACTATTGTGACAATTGCGACTTAATCCGTCGATAGAATTCTCCGAGTCGGTCGTCAGGAAGTGGGGAAATGGGGAAATGGGGAATTCAACTAAAACCCTAAAACCCCAAAACCCAACACCTTCTAACTGATAACTGATAACTGATAACTGATAACTGATAACTGATAACTGATAACTGATAACTGATAACTGATAACTGATAACTGATAACTGACCCCCCATCTCCTCGCTTATGCAGAATTTAGACGAAAATAGCCTCGATTGCGCCCCTAGTAAACCGGATTTAGCCGAACAAAGACAGGAATTTCGGGGACTTAGCAATAAAGTTTATTTTAATTTCGGTGGTCAGGGAACCTTGCCCAAGGCCGGATTAGAAGCGATTATCGATGCCCATAATTTTCTCCAACAAAAGGGGCCTTTTTCAGGACAGGTAAACGATTGGATTACCAGAAAAACGGAACTTCTCAGGCAAGAAATGGCTCAGGAGTTGGGAATTAGCCCCAGCACTCTCTCTATCACCGAGGATGTCACTGTGGGCTGTAATATCGCCCTCTGGGGAGTTGATTGGCAAGCGGGGGAACATATTTTACTAACCGATTGTGAACACCCCGGAATTATGGCCACAGTTCGGGAAATTGCCCGTCGTTATCATCTGGAAATCTCCACTTGTCCTATTCGGGAAACTTTAAACGACGGCAACCCCATAGAAGTCATTTCCGCTCATTTACGTCCAAAAACTAGGGTTTTGGTGGTTAGTCACGTTCTGTGGAATACTGGACAGGTTTTACCCCTCAAGGAAATCTCGCAGCTTTGTCATGATAATTCTGTCACCGAACAACCCGTTTTAGTGGTGGTGGATGCTGCCCAATCCGTGGGTTGTTTGCCCTTAGATTTAAGCGCTACTGCCGCCGATTGTTATGCTTTTACGGGTCATAAATGGTGGTGTGGACCGGCCGGTGTGGGGGGATTGTATATTCGTCCCGAAATTTTCCCTAGTTTACAGCCCACTTTTATCGGTTGGCGCGGTATTGAAACAGATAAGCAAGGACAGCCTATCGGTTGGAAACCAGACGCTAGACGCTTTGAAGTGGCCACTTCTGCCTATCCTCAATTTGAGGGTTTAAGGGCAACTATTGCGGTACATAACGCCTGGGGTGATGGGGGACAAAGATACGAAAAAATCTGTCAATTAGCGGCTTATCTCTGGGAAGAATTAAAGACGATTAAGGGGGTGAAATGTTTAAAAAATTCTCCACCGGAATCTGGTTTAGTTTCCTTTCAAATTGACTCGGCCATCACCCCACAAAATTTAGTGCAACAGCTAGAAAAACAAGGGTTTTTACTGCGAACTCTCCTCGACCCCCTCTGCGTGCGTGCCTGTGTTCATTATTTCACTTTGCCCTCAGAAATCGAGCAGTTAGTAGCAGCTATCCAAAAGTTAGTTTAAAATCGGATTATACATGGCGTGGCTCGGTTCGTCGAATAATTAGTGCTAGGAGGGCTAATAACCGTGAACGAAGAACCTATTACCAGAGTCACCCGCGAACAGTGGGCGAAGTTGAAAGGCAAAACGGACTGGGAGAAAGTTAAAGGGATGAGTGAGGCGGAAATTGCCAAAAACGCCCTAGAAGACCCCGATAATCCCCCGCTACCAGCTGATTTTTTCGATGAAGTCGTGGAATGCACCCCAGTTTCCTTGAATCCCTAACCCCCCGATTAAGTAGGTAGGTGGAATTAAATATAAGATGAACGTAGGTTGGGTTGAAGCATGAAACCCAACGCCCGACCATGTTACGCTACCGCTAACCCATCCTACAAATAATTGTGACCCCCTACTTAGTAACTGGATTTAGGGATATGATCGGGCTGTATTAGCTTAGACTAACACAGCCCCAAGTTTCTGTTTAAATGTCCAAATCCGTAAGATTTAAACGCGGTCCGTGGGTTTCGATAAATTCTCGCCGGGGGGCAACTCGATCGCCCATAAGAATCGTAAATAATTCCTCAGCTTTGGCTGCGTCTTCGATTTCCACCCGTTTTAAAGTGCGAGTTTCAGGATTCATGGTAGTATCCCAAAGTTGTTGGGGCATCATTTCCCCTAACCCTTTAAAACGTTGGATTGTGTAGTTAGCATTAGAGGGAAATTCCGCTATCTTTTGCTGTAATTCTCGATCGCTATAGCAGTAGGAATGATTTTTACCGCGTTCCAATTTATAGAGAGGAGGACAGGCGATATATACATAACCTTGGTCAATTAAATTCTTCTGATAACGATAGAAGAAAGTTAACAACAAAGTTCGGATGTGTGCGCCATCCACATCAGCATCAGTCATTAAAACAATGCGATGATAGCGCAATTGTGAGGGATCGAAATCTTCTCCTTTAATTCCTAAACCGAGGGCCGTAATCAAGGATTGAATTTCCGTATTTTTGTAGATTTTGGCATCATCGGTTTTTTCGATATTGAGGATTTTTCCCCGCAGAGGTAGAATCGCTTGAAAACGACGATCTCTCCCCTGTTTGGCACTATTATGGACGAAAACGCCGGAAGCAAGGGCAAAGTTATGGGTATGAGGAACCTCGATATCATAGACATCGAATCTTGTTTCTAATCGCTTGATCGCCACAACTCGATGATTGTAATTAGACACCGCTTCTAAGGCTTTATTTTTATCACCATCAAAGTAGCGATCGCAGAAAGAATCAAATCGCAATATTGATTTATCCCGCGTCTGAAGCCGATATTTTTGATAAGCTTCCAAATCAATATAACCTCGATCGATCTCAATTTGTTTTAAGGTCGCTAGGGTTTTTTGATAGTAAGTTTTCTTGATCGTGTTAATTCCCTGCCAACGATTATACCAATCAGCGATCGCATGAGTGAACAACCAAGAATCGGAAGCGGGATTCCAGACCATTTCATAACCGTTAATGGTGATTCCGGGGTCATGAAGAGCGGACAATTTCCGATACAAAGGCATTAAAGCATCTTCTGGAGTTAAAGCCGCAGCAGGTTTATAGCTACCATCTCTTAACAGGAAAAGATGGTCAGGAGTACAAATAATCGCTTCACCATGATCGAGAGTAATTTTAATTACTTCTGCGTCTTTTTTGGTGATGCGGGCATTAATAACTCGTTCAACCCCGATCGTGCCATTGTCACGAATGGTATAACAAAAATGTTCCTTTCCTTGGGCTTGTTCGGTCACTAGCTGTTTAAAACTGAGGTTGCGTCCATCGACAAGGGCGATTTCTGTATCACCATGAAAACAACCACCGGCGCTGTCACCTTCAACGATGTAAATTTCTGACTTTTCTGGGTCTCTTTCGCTACAATCAGCCAATTTACCCGGTAAAGGTGAGGATTCCAGAACCGATTTCCGTCGTACTAAGTCCCGGGCCCGTCGGGCTGCTTCCGCCGCCTTGTACGCTTGTACTGCTTTTTCGATAATCGTGTCGGCCACTTGGGGATTTTGTTCTAGGTATTCGTTGAGAGTTTCCCCCACCAGGGAATCAACAATACCCCGGACTTCAGTGTTACCCAATTTGGTCTTGGTTTGTCCCTCAAATTCCGGTTCGGGAACTTTTACGGAAATAACGGCGGTTAAACCCTCACGGACGTTTTCCCCCGCTAGATTAGGCTCGTTTTCTTTAATTTTATTGCGTTTACGAGCAACATTATTTAAAGTACGAGTCAGGACTGCTTTTAATCCTTCTAGATGAGTTCCCCCGTCAATGGTGCGGATATTATTAGCAAAACCGAGTATATTGTCGCTATAGGCATCTATACACCACTGAAACGCCACTTCGATATTAATTCCGTTCTTTTCCCCCGATACATAGATAATATCTTTGTGCAGGGTTTCTTTTTCCCGACACATATAGGCGACGTATTCTTTAATACCCCCCTCATAACAATAGGTTTCGATGTGGGGTTCTTCGGGACGGTAATCGCTAAAGGTGATTTTAACACCCGCATTTAAGTAGGCTAGTTCTCGTAAACGTCCGGAGAGGGTACTGTAATCAAATTCGATGCCTTGGCTAAAAATTTCGGTGTCTGGCAGGAAATTAACCCTAGTTCCCGTTTTTTCCTCTTGACTGGGACTGCTGACCAATTCTGTGACGGGGATACCTCTTTCGTAGCGTTGGATATGTACTTTATGATCGCGCCAGACTGTCACATCGACCCATGCGGAAAGAGCATTAACGACGGAAATCCCGACTCCGTGTAACCCTCCCGACACTTTATAGCCACCACTGCCAAATTTACCGCCAGCATGAAGTATAGTGAGAACGGTTTCGAGGGCAGATTTACCCGTGGTGGGGTGGACATCGGTGGGAATACCCCGGCCATCGTCGGTGACGCTGACGGAACCATCGGCCTTGATATCCACTTCGATATGAGTACAGTAACCCGCTAGGGCCTCATCGATCGAGTTGTCCACCACTTCATAGACTAAATGATGTAGTCCCCGCGGCCCGGTCGTACCGATATACATCCCCGGCCGCTTCCTGACTGGTTCTAACCCTTCGAGAACTTGTATCTGTTCCGCGCCGTAGTTACTTGTCATAAAATTTCCCTAAAAAGGCTGTGATCCCTGATTGAACCTAAATGAATAGCAAAATCTTCAAAAATTTTAGCACATAAGGGTTAAAGACTGCTTAAATGCCTTTAGGGAGAATTTTTTGTTGGGGTTGGGGTGTGGGGTGTGGGGTGTGACCCCCCCAACCCCCCCGACATCGGGGGGGCAGGTGGGGAAGTGGGGAGATGGGGAGACCACTTCGTGCGCGTTGCGGGGGAAGAATAAATAAAAGCCATCTCCTAAGTAGGTAGGCGTTAAAAATTATCAGACACCACCCTTATCAAGGGGGGACTAAGGGTAGGGTTGATTCATGAATCAACCCTACTATGAATCAACCCTAGGACTAAGGGGGGATCGAACCTAAAATCTATTTTTAATTTA
>NZ_JAPZSR010000229.1:0-5219 GCF_027531875.1 Microcystis sp. LE19-84.1B
GTGATACTAAACGTCGGGACATATAAACAGTTATAAGGTTGGTCAGGGTTGACCTGTTAGATTCAGTCAGGGGACTGAAGACCTTACTAGGCGGTTATTTCAGGTATTTCAACCTTATTTCATGCCTAAACGTTTCGCACATCTACTTTCATTGTAGCGAGACTATCTCGATCGATTGATTCGATCGAGCATTTTTTTTTAAATTTCTTCGGGACTAATATTTAATTCCCGCAGTTTTGCCGCCAATCGTTCGGCCCGTTGCCGTTCCGTTTCGGCCCGTTGACTTTCCGTTTCGGCCCGTTGTCGTTCCGTTTCGGCCCGTTGTCGTTCTTGGTTGTAACTGGTGAAAGGTTGACCATCGGGATAATACAAGAGTAACTCCGGTTGAGCTAATTGAAAACGAATGCCCAAGCGAGGACTTACCCAATTATCGAGATTTTCCCGACTTTCGAGCCGATTTTCCCGACGAATACAGCCGCCCAAATCATTTTTATCGGGATTATAAATGTAGTATTCTTCCACACCATAACGGTCATAAAACAGCAGTTTTCTGGTCATTTCCGTTTGGGTATTACCCGGAGAGAGAATTTCAAAAACCACTTGCGGGGGGATATTGTCTTCTTTCCACTGTTGATAGGAACCTCTTTCCCCTTTTGGTCTGCCAAAAGCTACCATCACATCAGGTGCTTGCCGAGTTTTATTATCTCCCTCCACGGGATACCAGAGTAAATCACCGGCAACGAAAACATCGGCATTATTGGCAAATAACCAGTCTAAATTCGCTTTAATCGTCGTAATCCAGCGAAATTGTCTTGTATTGTCGGCCATCGGTTTACCATCGCTATCGGGATAGACGATTGTGGTTTTCGGGCTGTCGTCGAGTTGTCTAACCATTGCTTAACCCTAGAATTTCGTCTTTGCTTCCTTAATAGTATAACTTTACTATAAAAAATCGGAGCAAATATTTAGGGACGGTGATGATTATCAGAGCTAAAATCAGCAACTTCGGAAAAGCGAAATATGGACATGGACAGTCCAGAATCTAGGCAGCCGCGCTGTAATAAGGCGAAGGCAGACTTGGATAAACTCGCAGGATGTGACGGAAGACTTCTTCCGTTTTTTCTTCCACTTCTTCTTCCGTGTAGAGATCGACGGGTAAACCAGTATGATCGCTGTATAGAAAGTTGTGAATAGTAGTTTTAACCTCCGCCCGACTGGATTCTTTATCTAGCCAACGATCGATCTTTAGTTTCTCTTGTTTTAGGGTTTCCAAAAGCCGCGTGGCGATCTGTTTAATTTTTTCAATGTCTTGCGGTGATAGATTCTCTTTGGTTAAAAGGTCGAACAGGGCCAGGGATTCCTCGTCTAATCCCTCGCTAACCGCCCGTTGGGACTCACGATCGAGTTCCTGAATGAATTCTAATAAGGCCTCGAAGGTCTGTTCGATCGCCACCCGATCCTTCTCGAAATTATAATCAGCGATGATCTGCTCGTAATGTTCTTGAAAGTTCGTCCGTTGCAGATTCTGCTCGAGCATTGTTCGGAGACGGTTTTCGATGGCGTTTTTGAGAGTTTGGACGGTGGTATTCTTACGATCGCTATTGGCGAATTCCTGTTTCAGACGCTCGAAGTTGATTTTACTGATGTTGTACAGTGGGGTATCATCGGCCCTCGCTTCGGTGGTTACATCGATCGCCCCGTCGATTACCGATCGCATTTCCAAGAGAATTTCCCCGATGTCTATTTTCTCCCGATCACCTTGAACGCATTTATAGATCAGTTTAATCGTGTCGTGAGCCGGACGGTAGTGATTAACCGATGGCTGATTAAGACAGGCCTTAAAAAGATGGAAGACCTCTTGGGAGAGGAGTTGAAAATTTTGTCGGGCCTGATCACTTCGATTGATCGCTTCCTTCGCGTCGTTAATGGCTTTATTGAAGGCAAAACTAGGTATTTTATATTCGAGGAGTGCGTCTAGGGATGCGTTACTTTCCCCCAAAAAGTCTTTAACTGCCTCGATCGATCGGGCCAATTCATCCAGTAAATTTTCTTGCGGTTTCGTGGGGTCGAGACTAAGATGGTCTTCCCTGCGTCCCTGATCGGAAATTTGGGCGAGATCGGCGAGAGCTTGGCGGAGATTTTTGAGAATTCCGCAGTAATCCACGATTAAACCGTTAGTTTTGCCCTCGTTAACCCGGTTAGCACGAGCGATCGCTTGCATGAGCGTATGAGCTTTCAGGGGTTTATCGAGGTAGAGGGTGGAGAGGGAGGGAACATCGAAACCAGTCAACCACATAGCGCAGACGATGGCGATCCGAAAGGGGTGATCGGCTTGTTTAAAGGCATTTTCTGGGCTGATTCTTTTACCGTCCGCCAGTTCAAAGCCGTTTTTGATTACACTGCGATGGCTGGTAATATCTAACCCGTGTTTCTGGAATTTGTCGATCTCTCCCTGTTCCTCGCTGACGATCACGGCCGTTAGGGTTGCTTCCATCCATTGAATCTGACGCTGACGATAGTTTTCCTCTTGGTCATCGGTAATTTTTTTGAGGTCTTTTTTCAGTTGTTGGATTTTTTCGCTCCAGTAACGATCGATCAGGTTATGCAGCTTGACACAGGTGAGCTTGTCGATACAAATCACCATAGCTTTGCCTGTTTCCCAAGCGGTGCTGTAATGTTCAACGAAATCACGGGCCAGCGCATCCAACCGCTGCGGGGCCGTCAGAATGTAGTAATCCCTTCTTAATTCCCTTTCTAAACGGTCTTCTATCTCGACATTTTCGATCTCTAACTCTTCGATTTTGGCTGCGATCTGTTCGTTGAGGTCGTTGACGGCGATCGAGAGTTTATCACCCCTTGCATCATAGTAGAGGGGAACGGTAGCTTTATCCTCGACCGCTCTCTGGAAGTCGTAGGTGGAGACATAATCCCCGAAATAGCGTTTAGTGATCTCGTCGTTGCTGACTAGAGGGGTGCCGGTAAAACCGATAAAACCAGCGCCAGGAAGTGCAGCCCGGAGGTTGCTGGCCAGGGTTCCGTACTGGGTTCGGTGGGCTTCGTCGCTGATAATGATGATATCGTTTCGGGAGTTGTAGGGTTGGTCGGGATTGACGGTTTGGTTGAATTTCTGGATGAGGGTGAAAATATAGGCTTTATGCTCTCCCAGAAGACTCTGTAACTGTTCGTTACTGGAAGCTCGGCAGAGTTCTTGCTCGTTATTGGTCAATCCGGAACCGGCAAAGGTATAGTAGATCTGTTCGTCTAGATCTGCGCGATCGGTACAGATAACAAAGGTATAGTTTGCGCCTAGTTTACGGCGAATTTTGCGGGTGAAAAAAACCATAGAATAGCTTTTTCCGGAGCCTTGTGTATGCCAGAAAACCCCAAGTTTGTTATCTTTTATCCCACCCTCCCGCCATCTTTTCACAGAATTGATCGCTTGGTTAACCCCCAGAAACTGGTGATTCCGGGCGATAATCTTGCAGGTTTTGCCACTGGAGTTATCGAAAAGGACATAATTTTCCAACAGATCGATAAAGTTATTTTTATCGCAGACTCCTTTTAGCATGGTTTCCATATCGACAATGCCGGGGTCACTCTCGGCCAGGCGTTTCCATGGGTGAAAGTGTTCGTATTTGCCGCAGAAACTACCTATTTTCGCATCTATGCCATTAACTAAAATCGCAAAGGCGTTATAGGCGAATAGATGGGGGATAGTACGGATATACTTCAATAAATTCTCGTCGTAGGCCGCTTTTAGGTCGCGGTTGAGGTTTTTCGCTTCTAGGAAGAGTAGGGGAATGCCGTTAACAAAACCTACCAAATCCGTGCGACAGAGGTAGATTTCCCCCTGTATCCACAGTTCTCGAACCGCTAGAAAATGGTTATTGCTGGGTTGGTCAAAATCAAGGATTTTTAGGGTTTGTCTAATTAGCTCTCCTTTGGCGTTGCGGTAGCTCACCTGTACTCCATCGAGAAGGAGTTGATGTTTCTCTTGATTGGTGACGAGAAGGGTTTGACTAGAGTTGATTTCTTCGATTTGGAGAATGGCAGAATTATAGGCTTCTTCGGGAAGATTGGGGTTAAATTCTCGTAATTTCTGTTTTAGGTAGCGTTTGAGGATAACTTCTTTCTGATTTTGCCGTCCGAGCAGGCTGTTTTCACCGTAATCCTCTTGATTATAAGCATAGACACTCTGCCAACCAAGTTGATCTCGCAGACAGTTGGCGGTGAGTTCTTGTACTTTATCCTCGGTGGTCATAGGGTCGATTGTGCGGGGGAGTGGTTTATTTTATTAATATTGCCAATTTTCAGGGATTTTTACAGGTGCGATCGATCTTTCGCCTCTACACCTCGATCTCTCCATTCATAAGTTTCGGAAGTAGTATGTCACGCGCTTGTTTTAGTTTTTGATTATACCGATCAAGAAAATGAATTTGGGTATAGATCGGATTGGCGAAAGCGAGAAAAAGAGATTTCAATGTACAAGACGGACATAAAACCTTAATTTTATGAATATCATTACGATTCAGAGTAGGAACTGCCGCACCAGCATTATATTGTTCTAAATGTAAATTCTCTAAAAGATGAAGTGCAAATACCGCATCAACTTTAATAAAATCTTTAACATACAGTGTTGTATTAAGCGGCCAGAAATCTTCCGCAATATACATAACTTTGCCTAAAGAACCACTTCGACCTGTCACTATACCCGGTGCTTGAACTTTAGCCTTTTCATGATAACCATTAATACCGGTTGATGCAAAAATAGGATATTGTCCGTGAGTTCTTTTTGCACTAGGAAGATCGAATCCTCTTTGTAAGGTTAGAACCTCACCTAGTTTTAATCTCTCCCACCCTTCAGGAATACCATCGATAATCGGGGTGTGTTCGTGTCCGGGGAAGCGTAAACGGACGAACCATTCCTTGTAAAGTAAGCGGGCTGAACGTTCTAATAACTCGATGCGGCGGCGATTATTTTCGATTAAATCATCATATTTGGAGAGGATATCGGCGATTTTTTGTTGAATGGGAAGGGGTGGAATTTTTACTTTAATTTTTTTTAAAATAGCTTGAGTGGTTCTTCGGTTTGTCTTATGCAATGGACGGGGTTATAAGGAATGAAACCTTTATAGAGACAGACATTGCCGCAATTTTTGTCAATTGTTTGCGATCTGGAGCGAACTAATCAATTAAATCTCTTGCCAGATAAGGATTGA
>NZ_JAPZSR010000179.1:0-66014 GCF_027531875.1 Microcystis sp. LE19-84.1B
CCAAGCTTTTCTGGTCGGAACCCCCTAAGCCGAGTTTTCAAGGTGCTGCGCCGTCCACTTGGTTTTCGAGACTGGCCTTTTAATTCTAACGTAAAGCCAACCTAGAACGGCGGGGTTTCAGACCCAAAATTTCCGATGATCTCCTAGATCTGGTTGACTAAAAAGGGTCGGCCTGTGGTTGGACTGATAGGTTTTACAGTGCTGGGGATAATAATCCCTCGATTGTTCGGGTTTTCTAGGCAAATTTCCCCTGAGAATCCCCGTCTTTTGCAAGCGGGGAGATGTCAACTCATCAATCTTGGGACTCTATCAATCAATTTTCCCAGTCGAAGCGGCATTAACTATAAACTTGCTAAAACCTCTTTAGCGGCGGCCAAAGTCCGTTCGATATCGGCCTCTGTGTGAGCTAAAGAAGTAAAACCAGCTTCAAACTGGGAAGGAGCTAGATAAACGCCTCTTTCCAACATTCCCCGGTGAAAACGACCGAATTTAGCCACATCGGCCTTTTTGGCATCTTCATAGTTATGCACGGGGGAGCCGGTGAAAAACATTCCGAACATGGCGCTAATATAACCTCCAGAAACGCTATGACCAGCATCTCTGGCCACTTTCAGCAGCCCTTCAGTTAAGGATTTGGTCACTTTATCGAGATATTCGTAGGTGCCGGGGCGCTGGAGTAACTCGAGGGTTTTAATTCCTGCTGTCATGGCCAAAGGGTTGCCGGATAAGGTTCCCGCTTGGTACATCGGGCCGGCCGGAGCCACCATCGCCATAATATCGGCGCGACCGCCGTAGGCCCCCACCGGCAGCCCACCGCCGATAACTTTGCCGAGGGTGGTTAAATCGGGGGTAATACCGAATTTTTCCTGAGCGCCACCGTAGGCGATGCGGAATCCGGTCATTACCTCATCAAACATTAATAAGGCTCCGTATTCCTTGGTTAATTCCCGCAATCCTTCTAAAAAGCCAGCATCCGGCACGATAAAGCCGGCATTACCCACCACTGGCTCTAAAATCACCCCAGCGATAGAGTCGGGATTTTCGACAAAGAGGGCTTTTACCGCTTCTAGGTCATTGTAGGGGGCAGTTAAAGTGTTGTTAGTGGTGGTTTTGGGAACCCCCGGCGAGTCGGGTAGGCCCAGGGTGGCTACACCAGAGCCAGCTTTAACCAGGAACATATCGGCGTGACCGTGGTAACAGCCCTCGAATTTGATGATTTTATCCCGGCCGGTAAAAGCCCGCATTAAGCGCAGGACGGACATACAGGCTTCGGTGCCGGAATTGACAAAACGCACCATTTCAATGCTGGGAACGGCATCAATCACCATTTCAGCGAGAATATTTTCCTGGACACAGGGAGCGCCGAAACTGGTCCCTTTGTCTAGGGCCTGGTGCAGGGCGGCAATCACTTCGGGATGGGCATGACCACAGATAGCCGGCCCCCAAGTTCCCACATAGTCGATGTATTCGTTACCGTCCACGTCGCGAATATAGGCCCCTTTGACGCTTTCAAAAACGATGGGTTGACCACCGACGGATTTAAAGGCCCGCACGGGGGAACTTACACCCCCCGGCATTAATTTTTGAGCGGCTGTAAAGATTTCTTTCGATTTTGTTGTTTGATACGAAGATGTGCTAACCAATCCTGTCTCCTTGTCTATTTGAGTCTATCGGTTCCGGGGAAGCCCCGGAGTTTTGTTTTGTTAACTTCCTGCTGCTTGTTCCATTTTAAAGATCACCGGCCTACATTTGATGCAATTTTTCCCTAGGAAGAGCGCTGGTCGGCTCAAGTCTCGCTCTTCTTGACTTATAGCTTGATGGTTAACAGCTGATGTAATTGGCTGAGAAAGGGCAAAAATTTCACTTTTGACAATTTTTCCACAATCTTTTCAGAATTGCAGTAAAAACCTAGCAATGGGCGAAGTTATTGCTATTGATAGATTTTAGCCCAGAAAGAGCGATCGAAAAAAGCTCCGGTTTTCCACAGATTTTCCACAGGGGAATTCTTGCTATTATTTCTTAGCGTACAAAAAAACTATTCCTGCCATGAAATTTACCAGTAGTCAAAGCGAACTCAACAGCAATTTATCCCTAGTTAGTCGGGCCGTTGCCAGTCGTCCTACCCATCCGGTGTTGGGCAATGTTCTCTTTTGTGCCGATGAGGAAAAGGGCGAAATTAGCCTGACTGCTTTTGATTTGAGTTTAGGGATTCGCACCAGTTTTCGGGCCGAGGTGGTGGAAGGGGGCAAAATTACCCTGCCGGCAAAATTGCTTAACGATATTGTCTCTCGTTTGGGAGAGGGGGAAATCACTATCTCTGTGGAAGAAAACGAGAATGATGAGGAGCATAGTCTCGCTTTCCTGAAAACTGCCTCGGCACAGTTCCAAATTCGCGGCATGAAAGCCGATGAGTTCCCAGAATTGCCCACGGTGGCCGATGGGGAAATTGTTAATTTACCTATAGTTGCCTTGACAGAGGGACTAAAAGGTGCGTTGTTTGCCGCTAGTGGTGATGAAACTAAACAGGTGTTGACGGGGGTACATTTAACTAAAACCGTCGATTGTCTAGAATTTGCCGCTACAGACGGTCATCGTTTAGCGGTGGTACAAACTCCCCTAGAGGAGGTGGAAAGTGCCTCTGGTGGCTTTAATGTCACCATTCCGGCCCGGGCCCTGCGCGAATTGGAAAGAATGATGGCAACAAAACAAAATATCGAGACTATTACTCTGCACGTGGATGATTCTCAAGTCATCTTTGAAATGGGGGAACAGAGGTTAACCAGTCGTAAGTTAGAAGGGGCCTATCCCACTTATAATCAGTTAATTCCTAAATCCTTCGAGCGTTCTTTGGTTTTAGACCGCAAACAATTAATCCGTTGTTTGGAATTAGTGGCGGTTTTATCGGACCAAAAGAATAATTTAGTCAAGTTTAGTCTCGATAGCGAAAATGACCGTTTATCCCTAGCGGTGGAATCTCCTGATTTAGGTAGCGCCAAAGAGTCCATGGCGGCAGAAATTCAGGGAGAAAGTGGCGATATTGCCTTTAATGTTAAATATTTGATGGACGGTTTGAAGGCTTTACCTAATAATGATATCCAAATGCAGTTAAATGCTAGTACCCAACCGGTTATTTTTACCCCCTTGGGAGGTTTAAAGATGACCTATTTGGTGATGCCGGTACAAATTCGTCAGTAATTCTGACTTAATCGGAACCGTGGGATTTGTTTTTAACCTATCCCAAGCACTGGATTGTAAGTAGCTGGTTATAATTAAATTGAAGATAGATTTTGGGTTCGATCCCCCCTTAATCCCCCCTTGATAAGGGGGGTGTCGATCCCCCCTTAATCCCCCCTTGATAAGGGGGGTGTCGATCCCCCCTTAATACTAGGGCTAATTCATTCTCCGAATCTAATTCTTTTTTTTGCTACCTTTAATCGCTTACGAGATAAGTTAGGGAGCAGGGGAGTACCGGTTTTTGCTCTCATAGTAGGTTGATTCATGAATCAACCTACAAAGCACGACGTTTTGACAAATTTTCAGCTATGTATTTCCAAGAAATCGACTAAAAACGTTGCCAGATAAGGAGTTAAGAGAATGACATAAGAGAGAATGAATCAGCCCTAAATCTGGGGGGTGACTAGCGATTTCTAGCTTAACCTGCGTTCGGGATAACGCTATAGAAGGGACTGTCAGAAAACCTTGGCCAATTCTAGATTCTCAACTCCTTGATTAATAGGCAATCGCTAACAAGAAGTCCTCCCTATCTATGGACTGGGTTTTACATCAATCTGCTTAAACCGAACTCAGTTTAATTTAGGCTTTTCTGCTGAAAACAAAAGATAATCATCAAACGCCATAAACCAACCCCGATTTCTTGACCAAGCTTCAAGTCCTGGGTTATCTTTCTGGAGATCGATAACTAAATCATGCTTACTAATTCCTTGGCTAATCTGGGCAAAATAATGAACCATTGCCGGCCAAACATATTCACTAATAGATAAAGCTTGGATATTAACAAATCCATGCTTTTTGAGTTTTTCTACATAAGTATGTCGGTCGTATTGATTAGGAAAGGGAATACACATTTTCTTACTATTAACCCGCAGCCAGAAGTTAATTTCTCGACCCACTCTAGGCAAACAATCCGCTATAGCCAACCTTCCACCGGGCTGCAAAACTCGAAAAGCTTCTGCGAAAAAATCCTCACGAGTGTCAAAATGAAAAGCACATTCTAAAGCGGTCAACTTATCAAAAGAATTCTCAGGAAAAGGGATTTGAGTAGCCGAGCCGACTTGAAGTTTTATCCTGTCCGATAACCCTGCTTTAGCTACTCTTTCTTGAGCAATTTCTACTTGTAACTCAGTTGTATTTAGACCAATAATTGAGCTAACATTGTTTTCTCTTACCCAGAGTAAATCCTGTTCAGCAAAACCGAAACCCACATCTAAAAGGTGATCTCCGGCTTTAAGTTCGGCTACTTCGGCTAATTTACGCGCTAAAGCGGCACAAGCTCCGTTATAAGTTGTTTCTTCTTTCCAATAACCAAAATTAAGCCATTGGGGAAAATTAGGATCATGAAGATGAGGATCGCGTTTCGCTATATTAGTATATAGTTCAGAAACTTGAAACTGATCTTGCAAAAACGCCATTTCTCGAACCGGATTAAGGATAAATTGTTTGATGATTGCCCAGCGATTACGCCATTCATCTTTGAGGGGAATTTTGCCGATGTTTTCCAAATTATTATCCTCCTAAGGATTTTTCAGAAATATTGTCATTTTTAACTAACCGAATCCCTGAGATTCTCTAGATGCTTTAAAAAAGATTCCACGCCTCCGGATTAATCACATAAGGAGGCTTCTCTCCCTGAAGCACTTGTAATATTTGATTCGCCGCCGAAACAGCAGCTGCTAGACTCGCTTCAGGGGTTACTCCTGCTAAATGAGGTGAGAGAATGACATTCTCAAAATTATATAAGGGATTATCTAAAGCCGGCGGTTCTGGTTCAAAGACATCTAGGGCGCATCCGGATATCAATTTTTGATTAAGGGCGATCCCTAAATCCTTTTCACAAACGACTTTTCCCCGGGAGGTATTAATTAAAAAAGCTGTTGGTTTCATCTTTTGAAAAACTGATATATTAAACATTTCCCGTGTTTCACTTGTTAGTTCAGGATGCAAAGAAACAAAGTCCGATTCAGCCAGAAGAACATCTAAATCTTTGACCCAAGTTGCTCCTACTGTCTCCGCTTTGCTGGCTGGAACATAGGGATCATAAGCTAATACTCTCATCCCTAATGCTAGGTTACATTTGTGAGCCACCAGAGTACCAATTCTTCCTAAACCCACAATACCAACGGTCTTGTTTTCGAGTTGAATCGGTTGGATATGATTGCGAATTAAATAGTTACCCTTTTTCACACAATGATCTAAAAAAGGCAGCTTTTTGGCAAGGGCTAAAATCATAGATAAGGTGTGTTCTGCTACAGCTGTAGTTGACATTCCGGGATTATTAACAACGATAACCCCCTGTTCTGTTGCTGCCATAATATCAATAGAATCTGTGCCAAATCCAGAGGTACTAATTACTTTTAAGTGTTTTGCCAATCGGATTGATGAAGCCTCTAACTTATTAGGATAACGCACAAATACGCCAGATACTTCTTGAATGGCCTGATTAATTTTATCCAGTGTAGGGTTGGACAAAATCTCTATATTAGTAGATTCTTCAAGGAGTTTTTCCCCCGCTTCATCATACATTTTTCCGATTAAAAGAACCCGGTGTTTTTGAAGATCCATAGTCAGAGTTTTTGGTGAAGTAGTAGTCATCGTAATTTTTCCTAAATTGAGTTTTGGCAATGAAACAGTTACAAAGATTTTGAGGATCGATAATCATCTATGGAAACAAGTCGCCAACTAGAATCCTCTAAAAGTTCCAACACCCATTGATGATACTTAAATAAACTTTCTCTATGTCCTACGCTAATAAAAGTTGTCTGTGCTTGTTGTAACTGCTGATATAAGGTTTGTTCGTTGTTCAAATCTAAAGCACTTGTGGCTTCATCTAAGATTACATAGCGGGGATGGGTTACTAACAATCGGGCAAAAGCAAGGCGTTGTTGTTCTCCTAAAGATAATATATTTTCCCAAGGAACTTCCGCATCAAAGCCATGAACTTTTGTGGCTATATTTTGAAGATTAACTTGTTGTAAAACCGATTCAAGTTCTCCATCGGTCATTTCACGGGTTGTTTTAGGATAAAGTAACTGTTCTCTGAGAGTTCCTAAAATAATATAAGGACGTTGAGGTAAAAAGAGAAATTGTTCTAAGGGAGGTCGTTTTAAACAACCAGTTCCTGCATTCCATAAGCCAGCAATAGCTCTTAATAGAGAACTTTTACCTCGTCCACTCGGTCCGACAATTAATAAACCTTCGCCTGGTTCGATAGATAGGGATAAATGTTGAACAATTACCTTTTCATAATCCGGTGTTTGTAAAGTAACATCCTCAAACTTGATCTGATTTTGTTCAAGGGTTTTAATGGTACTAGCATCCTTGGGTTGTTGGCGCATTTCTTCTAAAGCCGACGAAAATTCAGATAGACGCTCAACATAACTGGAAAATCTGCCCAAAGAACCAAATTCAAGGATTAACTCAGAAAAACCATTAGCAAACATACTGCAAGCAATAATAGCCTGATTAACTTGTCCGAAATCAATTTCCCCCCGAATATAGGCTGGAGCAAAGACGACAAAGGGAAATATTTGAATAACTGAGCGATAACCTCGACTAAAAATGTCTTGATTTCTCTCCCAATCAATCTTACTGAGAGAATTTCTGACGAGATTATTAAATCGACGTTGAATGATTTTCAACTCTTGATTTTCGCCTTGAAAAAAGGCAATAGATTCAGCATGATTCCGAACATGAGTTAAAGTGTAGGTGTAATTAGCTTTGGATTCCAATTCTTCTTGACTAATCTTATCTAATTCTCGACTTAAATAAACAGCAATTAGGTTGCCGACAATTGTATAAGCCACTAAAATCAAGGCGGCTAGTCGAGAAATCGAAAAAAGAATTACTAAAAAAGTCGTCATTTCTAAGACTTTTTCTAATAAAACAGCACCAAAATTAACAGCATTTCTAGCAATGGGTTCTATTTCTTGAGCTATCCTTTGATCCGGATTATCCACATCGGATCTAAAATTAATTTTATAATAGGCGCGATGGCTCAAATATTGGGTAATAACCTGCTGATTTAGCCATTCATACCAATCCAGAATAATTCTTTTTTTAACAAATTTAGAAAATGCAGTAAACAGGGTAATTAAAAGTAATCCTAAGCCATAAAATAATAAAATTGTCAGAAACTTAGAGGCATTTTTATCTTGAATAATAACATCAACTAAATAGCGATTAACGAAGCTATTAACTGCATTAGAGGCAACCAGTCCAACAATTACTAAAAGGAGGAGAAATAGCATTCCCCATGAACTTATTACCTCGGAAAATTTTCTTCCTTCTTTAGGATCAGTTGGATACCAGTAAGGACCAGCAATCAATTTCAGATTGTCAAAAAATTGATGAGAGCTTTTTACGGTTTCTTGTTGAAAAAATGTAGTTTGCATAGTTTTAATATAGGGTAACTTTTAGGAAATGCCTTGAATTTTTTTAAATTTCAAGCTTTCTAACTTCAAGGCTTAGGATTATTTAATCTCCTAAAAAAGCCTCCAAATCAGTAAGTTCTTGTAAGATTAAATCCTCACTAATCTCCTGCTGAACTTCAGTGAAGTTAATCATCTTCTGGTCTGTTTTTTGAACTTTTTCACCGAAAATACGGTCAAGCAGATAATCAACTAAGCGTCTAATATTAGGGAAATCAAAGACTAAAGAAGTGGGTAAGAGAACTTCTAATCGTTTCTCTAAACGATTTTTCAATTCAATAGAGGATAGGGAATCAATCCCCATTTCTATCAATCCTTGTTCTGTATCTGGCATAGATTTAATCCCTAAAATCATTCTGACTTGTTTGCTAACATATTCTAACAAATATTCCCGACGTTCTCCGAAAGGCATCTCCTCTAAAAGATGCAGTACAGAGTCTGATTCTTGAACAGAATTAATGGGAATTTCTGAGAGTCCTAAATTTTTTAGGAGTGGTTTCTCGCCTTTAAATTGATAGATATTTTTGAAACGAACCCAATCCACATCGGCGATTAAAACCTGTGTTTGATTAGAAGCCATAATAGCATCCATCACTCTCAAGGCCATATCTGGAGCAATTTCCCTGATCCCAATCTGTTTGAGCCAGTCCTCATAGTCTTGAGATACTATACCATGACCCGCCAATAATGCCCAATTTAAAGTCGTTGCAGGCAGCCCTTGAAGATGACGGAAATGAGCCAAAGCATCCAGCCAATGACTAACAGTATCATATAAGCCTTGTTCTTTTGCCCCCCAAATTGCACCCGCCGAAGAAAACAGCACAAAATAGTCTAATTGACTACCCAAAGATAGTTGATGTAAATTCCAAGAACCCTTAACTTTTGCCTGAAAAACTGCTTCGAGATCCTGCAAAGTACAGTCTTTTAATTGAGCTTGTCGGCCTGAGATTCCGGCAAGATGGAAAATGCCACGCAGGGGATAAGCGGTTTCTTCAATCTGGGTAAATATGGCCTGCATAGCCTCAAAATTGCCAACATCTGCCGAAGTGACTGCGATTGATGCTCCTTTTTCCTCTAATTTTCTGATTTTTTGTGATATTTGAGCTAATTCGGCTGCTGAATCCCACAGGAAGCGGACTGGTAATGAGCGGCGTGTCGTTAAAATGAGATGTTTTGCTCCTAAATTGACTAAATGTTCCGCCAATTCTAAGCCTAGATGTCCTATTCCTCCCGTAATTAGGTAGGTAGCCTCAGGTTGAATCTTAACGGTTTTTGTCTCTAGAGACTTCAGAGGAAGCAGACGAGCAACATAGCCTTGACCTTTGCGGAAGACCAAATGATCCTCATCGTGAGCATGAGTTAATCCTAATAGTAATGCGGTAATATTTTGATTAATGTCAACGTCGGGATCAAGATCGAGCATACCTCCCCATAATTGCGGATTTTCTAGGGCAATAACACGCCCCATTGCCCAAAGAGGAGACTGAAACCCGAAAGAAGGCTGTTCTAATTCAAAGGGTTGGGCCCCCTGAGTAACAAGGAATAATTGAGGGGGATTAGGGATTTTTTGAATAGCTTTGAGAAGATTTAAAAGATAGTTACAGCGATTCAATAAAATGGATTCTGGTTGATCTTTGCCATCACTATTCAAAAGATAAATAATCCGATCTGGAGATGGATTTGACGCAAACCATTCCTCTAATTGTTGTAGTTGATTAGCATTCAAACAAGACTCAGAAGATGATATTTGTGTATTTTTCTCCCCTTGATAAATTATCCGACAGGAATCACACTTTTTCAGTAGTTGCTCTTGAATCCCTAAGGCAAAAGTATTTTGTTGAGGTTCAACATCAGTAAAAATTAGCCAGTTTTTAGCGGTGTTAGGGGAGATTTCTGAACTTTGAGCCAGAATAATACTTTGCTGAAATAAAGCAGTACCTATTTTTTGATCAGGAGAAACAAATTCCACCTGAGAAAAACCAGATTTAAGCAGCATAGATCCCCAAGTCGATGCTGTAATTATAGGATGATTTGGGCGCAAATGATAATCGCTAAAACGCCACCAACCTTGAGTGACACCAAAGATTAAATCAATCCAGGAAGATTGCTGAGTTAATTCTAACAGTAATAAATGACCGCCTGGACGTAGTAAACTTTGAATATGAGGCAAGGTTTCCTCTTGTAAATTGGCGGTAGAGTGTAAGACATTAGCTGCGATAATCAAGTCATAAGAATGACAGCAAAACCCTTGTAATTTCGGGTCTTTTTCAATATCGAGAACTTTGTATTCTAGTCCAGAAAATTCAGCCAAATTATCTCTAGCTTTCTCTAGAAAGAAGGGGGAAACATCAGTGAATGTGTAGGTAATTTGACGAGAGTTACAAGCTTTAAGAACCTGTTGGGTTGTAGCTCCAGTTCCCGCACCAATTTCGAGAATGCGGAGGGAGGCTGAGGGAGGATAACTTGAGAGTAGAAGTTCAACGGTTTTAGAGATACCCAGATTGAGAATTTTTGCCGAAGATGTATTTTTATAAAATTCGCTGGCTCCTCCTTGTCCATCTTGAGAAAATAGGATAGATAAAGGAGATATTTTTCCCGTAATAATGGCCGCTAAATTTGTGGCAACTTGTCGAAATAGATTGAGTTCTATTTGAGCATTAGGATAATGATTGATTAAATCTTCTACCGCTAAATCAGGATTAGATTGTTCAGGTTCTTTAACAATTTTCCATCGGGTATTTTGCTTTTCTAAAATGCCGACTTTCGCTAATATTTCTAGAACATAATTCCAGAAATATTTATATTCTTGTTTGAGTCCAGCTTGAATAAAACTTTGATCGGGATCAAGAAAGGTATTCATTTGAAAGAGTTCTAAATCTTTCAGAGCTTTAACAACAAAGTCAGCCGCCAGTTTTTCCATTTCAGAAAAAGCGAGAGAAACTCCCATCAATTCTGAGGATTGTAATTGGGGTTCTAAGTAAACCTCTAAATCCGTTTTAAGGGTGGTCAGATTTTCTAGCTTACCGTTAGCTAAATCACAGGGAAGCCAAGCTACTTGATAAAGTAATTTGGCAAAATCCAAGTCCTCTTTTTCTTGATAATACAGTTTAATCAACTGTTGAACAATGGCGGATATTGTTGGTTTTTCATCTTCAGAATAATGACCTGTTTCTAAGAGGGTTTGCAGCAAAGTATTTTTGTCCTTTTCAGATAACATTTTGACTAGATTAGATTCCTGTGGAACAGTTGCAGATGGGGTTTTTAAAGGAATCCAGTGTTGACGTTTTTGAAAGGGATAAGTAGGTAAAGCACATCGTCTAGGATGATAGTCTTGATCAAAACTAAACCAGTCTATCTTTGCACCGCGAACATAGAGTTTACCCAGACTTTCTAATAAAACTTGCCAATCAGAAAATCCCGAGCGTAAACTGGGTAGAGTTAGAGGTTCAGATGAAGATAGAGATGATTGAATAATTCCTGAGAGAATAGGTTGAGGTCCAATTTCAATAAAAGTATCACATCCAAGAGATTGTAGGAATAAAGCTCCTTGGTGAAATTGTACCGTATTTAGTAAATGTTGAAGCCAATACTCAGGAGTCATAATGCTGTCATCAGCAATTTCTCCCGTTAGGTTAGAGACCAGAGAAATTTGAGGTTGACTGAAAGAAATCTCTTGAAGAATCGTTTTAAATTCTGCAACCATTGGTTCTACTAAAGGGGAGTGAAAAGCATGAGAAACTTTAAGTTGACGAACTTTAACCCCGGCATTAGTAAAATGGTTACAGAGTTTTTGAATTACGTTTTTTTCTCCAGAAATAACGGTATGTTGTTCTGCGTTAATGGCAGCAATAGCGATTTTTATTCCCTGACTTTGGCAATGCTCAATAACTGAGTTTTTATCGAGAAAAATAGCGGCCATTTCCCCTTGATTTTGGGGTAATTGCCCCATCAAGTTGCCTCGATGGCTGACCAGTTTTAAGCCACTTTCAAGATCAAAAACACCAGCAAAACAAGCAGCCGAATATTCTCCTAAACTATGGCCTAAAATAGCGGCTGGTTGAATTCCCCAAGAATGCCATAATTGAGCGAGAGCAACTTCAATCAGAAATAGTGCCGGTTGGGTATAAGCGGTTTGGTTTAAGGGGTCATCTGTATCGGCAAATACGACGTTTAGTAGGGATTTACCCGTTAGTTTTTGATAGTATTTTTCCCCTGCGTCTAAAGTTTTTCTAAAGGTGGGTTGAGTCTGATAGAGTTGATGAGCCATCCCTGCATATTGAGAACCTTGCCCTGTAAATAAAAAGGCAATCTTAGACGGTCTTTTTTCATCAGCTATACCATGAATAGTTGACTGATAATCGAGTTGCTTAAACTGCCGTAATTGTTCAATAAAATCACTATTTTTATAGCCAGTTAAGGCTAAACGATTTGAGAAATGAACTCGGCCTGTATTGGCCGTAAATACTACATCAGACATATCCTTTTCAGGTTGACTTTCTAAAAAGTCTATGTAGCGACTTACTAACTCTGTTAAAGCTGGTTCGGTTCGAGCGGAAAGGGTGAGCAAATGATAGGGACGTTGACTCTGATTGTCTTGAGGAATAATGGGAGGAGCTTCTTCTAGAATAACATGGGCATTAACCCCGCCAATACCTAAAGAGTTTACCCCTGCCCGTCGGGGTAATTTTTCGGACTTGTCTTGCTTAGTAGTCCAAGAAATAGCTTCATTATTAATATAAAAAGGAGTCTGAGAAAAATTAATTTGAGGGTTAGGATTTTGGAAATGTAATGTAGGTGGAATAATCTTATATTTGAGGGACAAAGTCGCTTTCATTAAACCGGCAATACCAGAAGCAATCTGCATATGTCCGATATTGGTTTTTACTGAACCTAAAACACATTCTCCCTCATTTGCACCCTGATAAACTTTAGCTAAAGCATCAACTTCTATGGGATCTCCAAGGGGGGTTCCTGTGCCATGAGCTTCCACAAAACTAATTGTATTAGCATCAACACCAGCAAAGGCTAAGGCCTCCGTAGCGGCAGCAATTTGACCCTCTCCACCGGGGGCAGTAAATCCTAATTTTTGGCCACCATCATTATTAATAGCAGAGCCTTTAATAACTGCATAAATATGGTCATGATCGGCTAAAGCATCTGACAATCTTTTGAGCATAATTACTCCTACTCCACTGCCAAAAATAGTCCCTTTTGCTTCAGCATCAAAGGCGCGACAATGGCCATCAGGAGACATAATCAGTCCTTCTTGATATAAATAACCAATTTTTTGAGGAGAATTAATTGAAGCAGCTCCAGCTAAAGCCATATCACTTTCTCCACTGATGAGACTCTGACAAGCGAGATGAACTACAACTAATCCAGTAGAACAAGCGGTTTGAACATTAACGCTCGGACCATGTAAGTTGAGTTTATAAGAAATTCGCGTTGTTAAATAGTCTTTGTCATTAGCTACCATTGTTTGAAACCCTCCCATTGAATCTAGTGTGAAGGGTTGTAACTCGTCATTACTATCTAATTTACCCCGATTAGGATAACAATTATTTATCAAATAGGTGTTCATACTTGCGCCAGCAAATATACCAATTGATCCTTGATAAGTATTAGGATTATAACCGGCGTTTTCTAAACATTCCCAACTACATTCAAGCAGTAAACGTTGCTGAGGATCTAGTAATTCTGCCTCTCTATCTGTATAGCCAAAAAATTCGCTGTCAAAGTATTCAACTTGCTCGAGAATTGGTCTAGCTCTAACATAATTAGGCTGATTAAATAGTTCCGAAGACACTCCCGATTCTTGTAATTCTTCTTCCGAAAAGAAAGAGATAGTTTCGATTCCATTTTTTAAATTTTCCCAGAAGGTTGTTAAATTTTTTGCCCCCGGGAATTGCCCCGCCATACCAATAATTGCAATGTCATGGGTTTGATTATGGCGACGGCTCCGATTTTCGGCACGTTGACGGCTTTTTTGTGCTATAACTTGATTAGTATTTGATTCTTCGCTTAAGAAACGGGCTAGGGTGGCAACGGTAGGATTTTTAAACATTTCAGCAAGGGATAGCTGACGGTTAAAAAGTTTTTCAAGTTCATTTTGAACTCGGATTAAGTGTATAGAATGTCCCCCTAGTTCAAAGAAGTTATCCTCTAAACCAACTGAGGTTAACTGTAAAACTTCACTCCAAACCGCCGCTATTTGCCGTTCATTTTCTGATTGAGGTAAGGTTTGATTTTTCTGACGCTCTTTTGCTAAATATTGATCTATTTCTTGGATACAGCTGCTAAATAATCCCTGTTCAAAATCCTTTTTTAATTTAGATTTTTGAACTTTGCCAATAGAGGTTTTAGGAACTAAATTTCTGTCTATGGGAATGACATAAGCTGGAGCAATCCCGAATTTTTGGGTTACATGACTGCGAATTTTTCTAACAACTTTTATCCCCTGTTCAAATTGCTCAGATTCTGGGCTAAAAGTAATAATTAATAAGTCAGTTTCTCGACTTTGATCAAAGACGGCAAAGGCGGCTGTATAAGAGACTTTAACTCCTTCTAATTCTTCGATTGTTGTTTCAAGTTCATGGGAAAAGTAATTAACACCATTAATTATAATTTCTTGTTTTTCTCGCCCAGTAATAAAGAGTTCGCCCTTAAATAAATACCCTAAATCTCCCGTAGTAAACCACCCTTCTTGAAAAACTTCCTGGTTGAGTTCAGTATTATTATAATATCCTTTAGTAACAGAATTACCTTGAATTTGAAGCCTGCCAATTTCTCTTTCAGGTAAGGGATTATTTTCCTGATCGACTATCCGGATAGTTGCTCCCGGAATCGGCTTTCCTAGAGAGACAAAACTATTTTCTTCGGTGAGTTCATTTTTACTTAAACCGGCTGACCAAGTAATCCCAGAACAGGATTCAGTCATGCCAAAGGCCGGTTTAATCGCTCTCTCCTGTAGTTGATGTTTTTCAAGAATTTCTAAGAATAGGCGAATCGTTTTTACTGAAACTTGCTCGCCAGCATTCACTAAAAATTTCATTGAGGAGAGGTTATAAGAGACGTGCTTAAGTTCTTCGGCCTGTTGATTAATTAAGGAAAATGCAAAGTTAGGAGACCAAGAAATGCTTACTTGATGCTTTTGAATGAGTTCTAACCATTGCAGGGGTTGGCGTAGGACTAATTCCATGGGAACATGAATTTGATCACAAGCCAAATCTACCGCCATAATTCCTAAAAATACGATAGCTCCTACATGATCCAAAGGCATCCAATTAAGGGTAACTTCTTGTTGGGTAAAGTGGTTCATCGCCACTGTACCAGCAGTCATGGACAGAATATTATGATGAGTTAATATTACTCCCTTGGGCATACCGGTACTACCCGAAGTAAAAAGTAATAAGGCTGTATCTTGTGGGTCAAGAATCGGCAATTGATCAATTTTAGAGGGTGCTTTTCTGAGTTCATTAACTGAGATAACTTGCCACCCTTCTAAATGAGAGTAAGTTCCTAATTTTTCAATTTCAGTAATTAGCTCACTGTCGGATAATATCAAGGGATTATCTAAAATTTTCCAAACATTCTCTAGTTTTTTGACGGCAGAATTTTCCAGATCATAGCTAGGAGCAACGGTCAAAGGAACTGGAATAATTCCCCCTAAAAAACAAGCCCATAGTGCGGGAATAAAGTCTTGATTTTTGGCAATTTGTAGAATGACTTTATGCCCTAATTTTATTCCTTTTTGTTCCAGTCCATTTAAAATAACCAAAGCATCTTGATATAAGTCTTGATAACTCTGAAAATATTCAGTTGCGTCATTTCTGATATAAGTAATTCCATGATTATTATGTTTAGTGGCAGTTTCTAATACTGCTGACAGAGTCCGCCAATTATCTTCCAATTGTCCTCCAAAACTGATTGAATGCTTAGACATTTTTTTACACCTCTTTATCAAAAATAGGAATAATCTTGAAAACCTGATGAGCCAGTATATCGCTACGCACAAGTTAAAAGTCAGAAGTGATCAACTCAAGTTTGAATTGTACCTGATAGAGGTGCGATGGTCAAGGGCTTTTTGGGTTTGAAGGCTGATGGCAGTCGGTCACTAGATCTACCTGAGCTTGTTTGATGATTAACTGAGAAAAGTTTTGAGCGATAGTACTTAAAGGATCGATCGCTTTAATGGAGTCAATTCCTTTGAGTTTGAGAGATTTTGTTAAGAGATGAAATTCGGTACACCCAGAAATATAGGAGCGAGTGTTATATTTCTCTAATAATGCTTCTATATCCCTAAGAATACTTAACGGATCCTGTCCTCTTTTTAGCACTTTATAGATCATTTCATGAATCAACTTTTGATCACTTTCTGAGAGAGAAATAATCAGATCTGCGGTGGTGCAGCCTTCATGAAATAATTTTTTCTGGTAAGTCCCTGTACTAGCAAGTAAAAGGGTAGGTTTATTATATTCTTGGAGTTCTTGGTCCGCTATTTTAATTAAGGAAATAAGTTTATCCTTCAGATTTTCGGGAATCTGAGGTAGAGCATAATGAGCCGTACAACAGCCAATGACTATGCAATCAGCCAGTTTATTGAGATGTTCCAGATTGACTTGAATAAAATCAATAAATTCTCTTTCTTTTCCACTATCAATAGAACCTGTGCGATCAGGTGCAGAGGGAAGGGAAAAAACGATAACATTAGGGGCTTCTTGTTCCTTATCAATAAAAGGATTATATTCATAAATCGACTTCAGAAATTCGGCAGTAACCACTGGTCCCATACCACCTAAAACGCCAAGAATCGGTAGTTTTGTCTTCATTAAAATCTCCTGCTAGTGTAATGGCTGTTGACTAAAAATTAAAGTCTTCTGTGAACAGTTCCTGCCCCTCTTGAATAAGATTTTCTGAGGAAGCTAAGGATAAGTTTATCAAAGGTTCATGGGCAAATTTTACAACTTGCTCCAGCCAGTTTTTGAACAAATCTATGATCAATAAAATTCGCTCATGGATAAATATATCTGTGTTGTAGATTAGCTTGAGATAAAGTTCTTCTTCCTCAACAAAGATAAATTCTAAATCAAATTTAGCGGTAATCATTTTTGGGTCAATGGAGTTAACTGTAATTCCGTCCAAGGCCAGATCTACATTTTGATTATTTTGCAGGACAATTGCAACATCAAAGAGAGCATTACGGCTAGGATCTCGTTGTAAATTCAACTCAGATACGATCTGATCAAAGGGATAGTCTTGATGATCATAAGCCTCTAAAGTGGTTGTTTTTACTTTGCTAAGGAGATCCGTAAAACTGTCGTGATCTGTTATCTGATCCCGCAGGACGAGAGTGTTAACATAAAATCCGATTTGATCTTCTAAATCAGGATGATTTCTGCCGGCGATAGCAGAGCCTATTGTAATTTCATTTTGCTCAGTGTAACGGAATAGAAAACTCTTAACCAAACTAACTAAACCCATAAATAAACTGGCTTCTTGTGCTTTAACTAACTTCTCAAAAGTATCGATCAATTCGGGTTCAGGTTGCCATGTAATTGTATTTCCCTGAAAACTTTTAACAGGTGGGCGGGGATAATCAACAGGTAAGTTAAGACGCACAGGAACAGGAGTTAATTTAGCTAACCAGTAATCCCGTTGACCTTGAAGTTTCGAGGTTTCTAATTGACTTTCTTGCCAAGAAGTATAGTCTTTATAATGAATTCTAAGAGGGGGCATTAATTGGGAATTTTCTTGTCCATAGGCGTGATAATGGGTGAGGAAATCTTTAATTAAAACCCCAGCTGACCAACCGTCAAAAATGATATGGTGCATATTAAACAAGACGATGTAATTCTCTTGGCTTAGTTTAAGTAAGTTAACTTTAAGTAACGGTCCCACTTCTAAATCAAAGGTCGTTTTGGCATTATGGCTGATCGCTTCTTCGATCAGGTTTTCTTGTTCTGTGCTAACATAAGCTGTCAGGTCTATTTGTTTAATGACAAAGTTCATTTGATTATGGACAACTTGACGGGGTTGATTATTGATTAAAGTAAAGGTTGTCCGCAAAATTTCATGGCGTTGAATTAACTGTTGAAAGGCATTTTCAAAAGCATCAATATTGAGATTGCCCTTGAATTGATAAGCACTGGGCATTCCGTAGGCATTATGATTTTGATCTAGGAATTCTAAAGCCCAAAGACGACGCTGACCATGAGACATCGGATAAGATTTTTGGGGGGGAATTGCCGAAATGGGTTCTTGATAATTGTATTGAGTCTGGGAGATTAAAGTCGCTAATCCAGCAACGGTTGGAACTTTAAAGAAGTCAGCTAATTTTACGGATACATTTAGTTCTTTATGAACCCGGGTTACAACCCTTGATAAGAGTAGAGAATGACCGCCAATTTCAAAGAAGTTATCAAAAATACCGATAGGATGTTTAGAGAGAATTTTTTCCCAGATACTAACGAGATTGGATTCTAAATGATTACGGGGTGCAACATAATTAGAATTAACCAGAGATTTACCGGTTTCTCTGAGTTGTCTCAGGGAGTGCAGGTCAAGTTTCCCATGTCGAGTTAAAGGGAATTGCTTTAAAAAAATAAAGTAACTGGGAATCATATAAACTGGCAAAAACTTGGCAAGAAATTCTCGAATCTCAGCAATTTCTAGAGTTTTGTCTGTTTGACAGTAAGCAGATAATTGAGTTTGATTATTCACTTGAATGGGTAAAACAATCGCTCTTTCAATGGGAGCATAACGAGTCAATTGATATTCAATTTCTCCGGGATCAATTCGATAACCATTGACCTTAACTTGATTATCTTTTCGTCCCATAAACTCAATGATACCGGGAGCAGTTTGCTTGCCTAAATCGCCGGTTCTAAAGAGAGTTTTTGTCTCATCAAGAAAGCTAGGTTTAAATTTTTCTTGAGTCATTTCGGGTTGGTTATGATAACCCGATGCTAGGGCGGCACCTTCTACACAAATTTCGCCGATTACATGGAGGGGAACGGGATTATTAAATTCATCAAGAACCCCTAAGCGATTGTTATGGAAAACTTGACCGAGGGGGATTTCGCTGTCTAAGTTTTCCTTGATTTCATACTGGGATACTCCTACACAAGTTTCTGTAGATCCGTAAACATTGCTAACAATTTCTGCTGGAAAACGTTTCCGCAAAGCTAAGGCAGTTTCCCGATCTAATTTTTCCCCTCCTACCGAGATATATTTTAAGCTGGAAATGGTTTCTCCCGGTTCAAGTAGCCCTAAGATTTCTCGATAGATAGATGGGGTGGTATGTAGGGCATTAATTTGATTTTCTTGTAGGAAAGAAACCAGATGTCCTATATATTTTATTTCGTACATATATAGGGATGCACCTATGGTTAAGGGGAGAAAAATATTACGAATAGATGGATCATGAGTAACGGCAGCTGTGAAAATATAGCGCCATTCAGGATGTTTATCTAAATCAAAAGTAAGTCGTAAGCTTTGAATAACATTCAAAATTGAGATGTGACGGCCCATGACTCCTTTAGGATTACCAGTTGAACCTGAAGTGTAGAAAATATAAGCAGTTTGGCTAGAATTGCGAAATATTTTAGGCTCATCTTTGTCATATGTTTCAACAATAGGAGCAATTTTATCTAAGCAAATTTTCTCCATTTTTTCAGGTAACTTAGAGATAAAATTACTCTCCGTTAGGCAAACATGACAGCCACTATCTTTTAAAATAAACTCAATGCGACTGTGAGGATATTGAGAGTCTATAGGAACGTAAGTCGCTCCAGTTTTAAAGGTAGCCAGAATCCCGATGATTAAGTTGTGATCACGCTGGAGCATGACCCCAATCACTTTTCCTACACCTAGCTGATATTCCTGCTGTAAATAATGGGTAAGACGATTGACTTTTTCATTTAATTCTTGATAGCTAAGGCTAATTTTTCCCGCAATTAAGGCGGGAGCATTAGGGGTTAATTTAACTTGAGCTACAAAGTCATCAATGATGGTGGCTTTCTCAGGGAGTTTGCGAGTTTTTCCCGTTAATTGTCTGAGTAACTTCTCTTGTTGGACAGGGGTTAATAAAGGTAACTGATAAAGAAGATGATTAGCATCGTCAATGATTCCCCTCAGCAAAATTTCAAAGCTTTCAATAAATTGTTTAATTGTCTCTTTTTTAAATAGTTCTGTATTGTAATTGCAGTAAATAATGAGGTTATCATTAAGTTCAATTAAGTTAAATCCTAGATCAAAAGGGGTGTAAGCAATCGGTGACGGTGGCAAGGATACTTTTAAGTCTTTAAACTCAGGCAGAGTTAAACTAGGATCCATGTTAAAAGATACCGAAATGAGAGGAGAACGAGAAAAATCTCTAGGTAATTGTAAAGCTGCTAATAAATCCTCTAAAGTATAACTCTGATGGCGAAAAGCGTCGATCAGGGTTTGTTTAGTGTGTTGTAAATGTTCAATAAAAGAGGTGGTAGCATCGACTTGTATCCGCAGGGGTAAAAATTGAGAACAAAAGCCTACTAAGTTGTCACTACCTTCTATTTGTCGCCCAGAAATAGGAATACCAATGACTAAATCCTTAAGTCCAGAAATTCGACGCAAAAAAGCAGTATAAGCGGCGAACATTGTCATAAATAATGTAGCTTTATTTTTGCGTCCTACTTTCTGCAAATTTTGCCCAACTTCCGAGGGAATGACTTGACTTTCTTGGCCGCCAGTGTAGGTTTTAACGGCGGGACGGGGAAAGTCGGTGGGAAGCTCAAAGGTTGGCAGCTCTTCCTGATAGGTTTTCAACCAAAAATCCCGATGCTCTAACATTTGCGGACTTTGCGTCTCTTGCGCTCGCAAGGTTAAATATTGCCGAAACTGCATCGGTGGTTTGAGAACATCTTTAGTTGTGTTATTTGGGGATGAATAAAGTTGACCAATTTCCTGCAAAATTAATCCTAGTGACCAACCATCTGCCACAATATGATGAGTTTTTAAAGAGAGCAGATAATGGTCAGATTTTAAGCGCATTAAAATCACAGCAAATAAAGGAGCAATCGACAGGTCAAAGGGTTTTTGGGAAAACTGAGATCGTAATGCTAAAGCCGTCGCTTCGGGATTATCTTCATCCTTCAAATCAATTAAGTTTAATTTAATTTTAACTTCATTGACAACTTCCTGTAATTCTCCTTGTTCTATAATTTTGGTTCGCAAAGCTTCATGGCGATTAATAACTTGATTAATCGTTTTTTCTAAAATGTAAACATCTAAAGAACCTAGTAATTCTAGAGATGTTGTGACGTTATAGGATGCTGAAGCATTACGGTCTAATTCAGCTAATAACCAAAGTTGACGTTGAGCTTCACTGGTGGGAAAGGACTGATTTAAAGATGGTAGATGTCCCCTACCATCTTCATCTTCAGAGAGGGGCTTTTTTTCTTCTTTCTTGACTTGGGGGCGTTTAGCATTAGCAAAAAAACCAGCTTGCTGCAATTCCGTAATCGCTTCTTTGACGGCTACTATAACTTTGTCTATATCTTCATTAGTATGGCAGGTGGAGAGAAAACAAACTCGTTTTTCCCATGTGTAGATTCCTTTAAGATTTAATAGGTAATAAAAGAGGGGTAATTCGATGGGTTGTAAGAAGATACTATAAGCTCCAAAGGGTTCAAAGCGGAATAAAGAGCCAAAATTAACAACCCGAATCGGAATGCCTATTTCTTGAAAAAACTGATTAACTTCGGTGGCTAATCGATGAGTTAATTGATTCACTTTTTCTTGAATCGTTGGACTGTTTTCCCGAAGATGTAAAAGCACAGCACGACAAGCAGCAAGGGCTAAAGGATGACGACAAAAAGTTCCCCCAAAAGCGGTTAACTCGGTTTGGGGATGAGAGTCATCTCCGTATTGCCAGAAACCGCCGTCAACGGTATCTAAGAAATCTGCTTTACCGCAGATCATACTAATTGGTAAACCTCCTCCAATGGCCTTACCATAAATGACTATATCAGCTTCAACATTGAACCATTCTTGCGCTCCTCCCGGAGCAATCCGAAAGCCAGTAATAATTTCATCAAAAATGAGTGTGATCCCTTTTTTATGGGTTATTTGTCGTAGTTTTTGCAGAAATTCTTGAGGCTGTAAATCGGGTTTGCGACTTTGAACTGGTTCGACTAATACGGCGGCTAAATCATCAGCATGAGTAGCAATAATATCGAGGCTTTCTTCAACTCCATAACTCAAGACTATTATGTCTTCAACCATTCCTAAAGGAGTGCCTAAACTTAAGGGTTGAGCCGTGGTTTTATCTTCTCCTACTCGTGCTAAGATGCCGTCAAAAGTTCCATGGTAGGAGCCGGCGAACATAACGATTTTTTGACGTTTTGTACGAGAGCGAGCAATGCGAACAGCGGCCATAATCGCCTCGGTTCCCGTATTACTAAAAGCGACTCTTTCGACTCGACCCATTTCACTAATTAAAGCGGCGGTTTCGGCAGCCAGATTTGACTGCATTCCTAAACCTATTCCTCGGTTCATTTGTTCTTGAACCGCTTCAATGACAAAATCCGGACTATGCCCAAAAAAGTTAACCCCAAACCCCATAGCTAAGTCAATGTAATTATTGCCATCAATGTCCTTAAAATAAGCCCCTTGAGCAGATTCTGAAACAATGGGATATTGAAATTCTTTTAAGGCCATGCGGAAGTCAATGGTCGGTTTAACATCCACCATTGTCTTACGGCTATTTTGTGAATAGGCTTTTGATTTGGCGGTTTTCTGGTTATAAATACTCTGTAAATTTTGAATAAAGGCTTGTTGTTGTTCGGTTAAGGATTTGTTCTCAGTCAGCTTTAAAGCTAAGGGGTTTAAATTGGGAGAACTAGGTTTCTCAGGAGATTTGGGCTTCTCTTGAGAAACCGGAAGGTAAGTTTCTATCTTAGAGCTTTGGGGAGGAATGATTTGAGTCTGATTCGTTAATATTTCGGGGGCTATACTGGGGGAGACGGTGGCAGTTTGAAGAACTTCTAATTGCTTGATAATGGTTTTCTCATGGAGGTCTTTTAGGTCTTTTAAAGATTGTAATTGAGCCATCATTAAGGCTTCTTTACCGGAGCTTTCACCTGAGACAGTGAACTTAGGAATTGCAGGAATTGAGAGGGGTTCATCTGGCACACAAGCAAGAATTAATTCTTGGCCATTGTTAATGGGAATATTGTTTTGTTTAGAGAAACTATTCGCCGTAGCAAACCCACAACTTTTTAAAACGGAACACCAATTTTCACCCCTTAATAAGGGTGTATCTGAGCGTAATTGTTGATCCTGAAAGCGCCACCATCCGGGGGTTAATCCAAAGGTTAAATTCAGCCATGAGTTATTTTCTACGGTTTCGAGGAGAACTAAGTAACCGCCGGGGCGCAGAAGTTCCCGAATATGGGTTAGAGTTTCTGTAATATTTCGGGTCGCATGAAGGACGTTAGCGGCGACAACAATATGATAATTATGGGCAGGTATCCCCTGAGAAATGGGGGACTTTTCAATGTCTAGTTGATGAAAGTTTAGGTTATATTTTTTCTGAAATTTTTGCCTAGCTTGATGCAGTAAGAAGGGAGAAACTTCGCTAAAAGAATAAGTGACATGATCGAGGTTTAAGTGGTGAAGAATTGCTTCTGAAGTGGCACCAGTTCCTCCTCCTATTTCGAGAATTTGATAGGGGCGATCACTATTAGAAAAGTTGGTTAAAATCTGGTTAATAGCTTGGGCGACTCGTTGATTCATCAATCGAGATACGGGAGAATTGCCATAGATACTTTCTGCATGAGCAACGGAACCTTCTGGGAAAATTAATGTCAAGGGGTCTATATTTCCCTTGAGAACTTCTGCTAAATTTTCGCCGCAGCGTTGCAACATTTCTAATTCAGGTTTTGCAGATGGACAAGTTTTTTCTAGCTTTTGTAGGGCTTGGGGCAAGGAAAAAGACTCAGGCAAGTTTTTGACAGTCCAAATATTCCCTTGATTTTGAAGAATATTAGCTTGCTCTAAATCCTGCAAATAACGATTGAGCAAAATGTGATATTTAGGGGCAACAGGTAAGGTTTGTCTTAGGGTTTCTATTGTCCATTGTTCCCCTTGATTAAGTTTTTTTCCTAGGGACTCTAAGGCCTTGATGATATAGGCTGTAGCGATGGGTTGCAATTGCTCAATGACTTGCAAATAATTGCTTAATTCTGTCTCATCATCGATAACTTTAGTTGTTATTTCTGAAGCATTTTCTAAGGGTTTTTCTTTGACAAATTGGCAGAGGTATTCGGCGATATCAACAAGAGTTTGTAAATCGGTAAAGAGTTGATCTATTTTCACTTTGACTTGAAATTTTTCTTCAACTTTGCGAGAAAAGTCAGTCAAGATAATTGAGTCTGCTCCTAAGTTTAGTAATGTCTCATCCTCCGGTAGATCGTTCTCATCTTCTTTCAGAAGTAAAGCCAAAATTGATTTTAATTGATTACGGATTTCCTGTTGATGTTTTTGCATATTGAAAACTGTGGTTTCGGTATCGGTAAGGTTAGAGGTTTGTGCGTCTAGGAATATTTTGTCAATGCTCTGATTTTCTGTTCGAGGATTAGGCTGAAATTGGCAAGGTTTCCTTTGAAAGGGATAGTTCGGCAATCTGACTTTTTTATAGCCATAATTTCGATTGAATTGTTCTGGATTGAAAGGCGCGCCATTTAGGTAGAGTTGTCCCAAGGCTGAAAGAATTGTATGCCAGTTATCTAAGCCACGATTGAGAGAACTTAACCAGATGAACTCATCTTTATAACGACGACCTTGTTCTGCTAGTATTGGTCTTGGTCCCACTTCTAAAAATAGGTTATATCCCTTGTTGAAAGCGGTTATTAAACTCGACAAAAATCTTACTGGTTCTCGGCATTGTTTGCTCCAGTAAGCGGCATCTGGTGCATTTTCTAAAACCTCTCCATCAAGTCCTGAAAGTAGCAGAATTTGGGGTCGTTGATAAGAAATTTGACGAGCCTCTTTTTCAAATTCTTTTAAAATTGGCTCCATTAAAGGGGAATGAAAAGCCTGAGTAACGGGAAGATATTGAGCGGGAATTTTTTGCTTTTTGCAGGTGCTAATAACTTCCTCAATGCTGGCACTTTCTCCAGCAATCACAATCTGTTGAGGGTGATTAATGGCAGCTATTGAAACTGTTTGAGTATAATTTTTAATTAGGGAACTGACTGTCTCTTCATCAGCAAAAATTGAAGCCATTTTCCCAGAGGTCGTGGTTTGCATTAATTGCCCCCGTTTGACAACTAAGGCGAGTCCAGCTTCTAAGCTAAATACTCCTGCGATACAAGCTGCTACATATTCTCCCACACTATGGCCAATCAGTAAACTGGGGGTAATTCCCCAAGATTTCCATAGCATTGTTAGGGAATATTCTAGGGCGAATATAGCCGGTTGAGCGTAAGCAGTTTGATTGAGTAAATCGGTCTGTTCACCAAATAATATTTCAGTTAAAGGATGGTCTAAATACTTCGCTAATATTTCGGCACATTGATCAATATATTGACGAAATGTCGGCTGGGTTTGATAGAGTTGATGCCCCATGCCGGGATAACAAGCCCCTTGCCCTGTAAAAAGAAAAACAATTTTAGGGGATTTTTCCGATGTAAAACGTTGATAAAAAGTCAAATCATCAAGTGGGTTTTCTTCAGCAAAAGCGGTTAATCTTTGTTGTAATTCTGGACAAGTATCGCCAACAATGGCTAAACGTTCAGGTAAATCTATCCTCCCGACGGCTGCACTATAACAAATATCTCCAATTTCAGGACGAGATTCTAGGAGGGTATGGAAGCGTTTGGCTAATTCTTTTAAAGCGGTTTTGTTGTGGGCTGAAAGGGTTAAGAGATGACTGGGAATTTGTTGTTGAATTTCTGAGATTTTGCTGACGGGTGCCTGTTGAACAATGACATGGGCATTTGTGCCAGAAAACCCAAAAGAACTTACCCCAGCTATAGGGACTTTATTGTTATTCGGCCAAGGTATATTTTGAGTAGGAATTTTAATAGAATGGTCTTCCCAATTAATCAGAGGATTAGGGGTTTGGAAGTGAAGATGGGAGGGGATTTCACCCTGTTGAAGAATCAGAATTGTTTTGATTATTCCGGCCATGCCAGCTGCGGCTTCAAGATGACCGATATTGGTTTTCACTGAGGCGATATAAAGAGGGTCGGAGCGCTTTCCATAAACTGAGGCAATGGCATTCAATTCGATGGGATCTCCTAAAGAAGTGCCTGTGCCATGAGCTTCTATGTAGCTGACATCTTCAGGGACTATTCTGGCATCAGCTAGAGCTTGACGGAGCAATTCTTGCTGGGCGGGTCCACTGGGTACGGTTAAACCGGCAGCAGCCCCATTATGATTCACCGCCGAACCTCGCAACAGGGCAAGAATGTGATCCCCGTTTTTCTGGGCTTCTGATAAAGTTTTTAAGATTAAAACCCCACAGCCTTCCCCTCGCACATATCCGTTAGCAGAGGCATCGAAGGTTTTGCAACGCCCATCGGGGGACATCATTCCCGACTGAGAAAGACTAATCGTAATTGCGGGTTCTAAAATGAGGTTTACCCCACCCACTAAAGCGAGTTCACATTCACGATTTCTAAGGCTACGAATCCCCTGATGGACGGCTACTAATGAGGATGCACAGGCTGCATCAATCGAGAGACAAGGACCGTGAAGATTGAGAAAATAAGATAGCCTTCCGGCGGCTGCGCTTAGAGCATTGCCGGTGCCAAAAAAAGAGTCAATTTGATCATAGTTTGTGCCGTAAACCTTCAGGGCATGATCAATGCTAGTAATCCCCACAAATACCCCTACTTTATTATCGGCTAAATTTTTCAGAGGTAAATTGGCATTTTCTAACGCTTCCCAAGCAACTTCTAAGAGTAACCTTTGTTGAGGATCCATGGAGGCTGCTTCTCTTGCTGAAATCGAAAAGAAACGGGCATCAAATTCTGTGATATTCTCTTGAAGAAATCCCCCATAAGCGGTGTTCATTTTTCCTAAAGTTGGTCTTTGAGAATACAGTTTTGAGATATCCCAACGGCTTTTAGGAACTTCTACTATAGCATCAAGCCCGGCTTGACAAAAACTCCAATATTTTTCTGGGGAATTAATACCTCCAGGAAAACGACAAGCCATCCCAACCACCGCAATAGATTCACTTTGTCTCGTTTCTAATTCATTGATACGAGCCTGCATGACCTCCATTTTGCTTAAGGTCGTTGCCATTAATTTTTTGTAATCTATACTCTCAACCATGCCCTATTCTCTATAATTTCTAAATTTATACGCCGTTAAACATAAATTAGGATGCTGTGCTATCAGTAAATATAAACCCAAATTTAACTCCAGAGAGTTAAGCTTACTCATGTTCATCTACCTATCCTACCACATCTCATGGCTTTTGAAACATTATTTTTAAAGTTTAACCTCCATATTGATCAAGCTCCGTTAATTTTTGATTAAGTAATCTTGCTAGTTCGTCTTCACTGAGGCTGTCGTAGGGATTATGATTGTCAGGAATTGGATTTATTTTAATCTCAAAATCGAGATGATTGGCTAGAATTTCTTCCCTTAAATAGGTACTTAAGCTGAGAAGATTAGGATAATCGAAAATGATCGAGGATGGCAATTTACACCCTAAATCTATTTCTAAGCGATTTTTAAATTCTATGACCATTAGAGAGTTTAAACCTAAGTCTAAGAATGATGTTTGTTGAGGAATAACCTTATTCTCATTTAACCCTGTCACTTCTCTTAATATTTTCTCCAGTCCTTCTACTAAAGCGGTTATTCGTTCGTCTATAGAGACAGATTTTAATTGTTCTAATAGTTTTGCTGGACTTGTTTGTTTTTGATTGTTTAGGGTTAATACCTCGCTAAAGAAGGGTTGACTAATGTTGAAAGTTTGATTAAAAATCGACCAATCAATATCGAGAACTATCCCTTGAGTAATATCACCTAAAATTACCTGACTGAGATATTGAAACCCTTGCTCAGAGGACATCATCTGCAAACCCCAATTAGCGAAACGTTGTTGATCAATTTGGTTGCCCGTCTCCCAAGCTCCCCAATTAATACTAATACCAGGTAATCCTAAACTTTGCCGTTGCTGCATTAGAGCATCCAGGAAAGCATTAGCCGCCGCATAATTACTTTGACCAGGCGAACCAAGGATAACAGCCGCAGAAGAAAAGCTTACGAAAAAGTCTAAAGATAGAGAGCGAGTATAACGATCTAATAATAAAGTTCCTGCTACTTTTGGACTGATTACCTTTTGATATTTTTGCCAACTTTGATTACTGATCAGCCCATCTTCTAAGACCGCTGCTGCGTGAATTATTCCTCGTAAGACGGGCAAGTCTGCCCCAAAACGAGAGAATAAATTTTTCATATCTGTGGGGGAAGTAATATCAGCTTCAATCAAGGTTACTTTTGTTCCTTTTTTCACTAATGAGGCTATCAATTCTGTTGAAGATTTAACATGGCGACTACACAAAACTAAGTGACTTGCTCCCATTTCTGATAACCATTGAGCCACTAATCCGCCCAGTTTTCCTCCCCCTCCCGTGATTAAATAAGCCCCTGACTGATTAATAAACTGTCGTTTTTCTGAGATAGGAAGAGATGCAGAAAATAACCTGGCTGCGTAGCGGTTTCCTTGACGTAAAGCTAAACGGAATTCATGGGGGAAACACTTTAATTCATTGAATAAAAGTTCAGCTTCATTAGCTTCTTTATGGATTGGTAAATCTAAACAAACACAACCCATTTTAGGATACTCTTGATTAATGACTGCTCCTAATCCCCATAAATGAGACTGTTGAGGAGATAAAGCCGTATCATTGCTCATCTTATTAGCCCCGCGAGTAATCAGCCATAAATGGGGTAATTTCTCCCAGTTATTAGTGAGGGTTTGCACTAAATTTAAGACGGCATGAGAACTCTGATATACTGTATCTAGAACATCTTCAGCTTCTGAAGATTCCCAACAAAAAACAACACCAGTCGGAAATTCTCCAGATGGATAAGCTTCTTGATAGAGACGCTGAAAATCAGATTTCTGAGCGGCATTGATGGCAAAAGAATCTTGAGAATGACATTGATAATTCTGCCCCATTTCTACAGTAATTACTTTTTCTCCTGCCTTTTTGTATAAATTAATTAGGGAATTTAAGTCTGTTTCTGGACGAACCAAGACTAACCAAGAATTTTGAGGATCAACGGCAACAGTTGGCATTGAAGAAAGTTTTTTCCATTCCACTTTATAAAAGCAATTGTTTGACTTTTCTTGCCATAAACTCTGTAAAATATCTGGATTTATGCGCCGTGCTGTTAAGTCAGTAAACCGAGCGCAAAGCTGTTCTTGTTCATTATAAATATTAACATTTACTCTCATTTCACCATTAGTATCTGAGATGACCTGAACTTCCGTCCAAACTTGCGAAGTTGGATTTAGGAATATTTCCAGGGAAGAGAATCCATAAGGTAGATGCAATTCTTGACCATGAATTTCGGGGAAAGCTGCCCCAATACTCTGTAAGCAAGCATCCAAAAGAACTGGATGAAAATAATAACGCCGATCCGCTAAACTAGGGTTAATACTAATTTTAGCTTGAGAGCCTTTTTTGAAAGAATATAACTCTTGAATCGCTTGGAACTGCTCTCCATACCTGATACCCATCTGCTGATAAAGCTCATAGAATTCACGAATAGAAATCGATTCTTTAGAGTTTTCCCTTTCTAATTTAGTTTGGGTTAATTCTGAGGCAGCCAAGCTTTGTATATCCTTAGGTTTGACTTCACCTGTAACATGAAGAACCCATTGTTCTTGTGCAGAATCACTGCTAAATATCTCAAAAGTATAAATCAGTTGAGATGATTTTTTAGGTTTAAAAATTATCTGGATTATTGAGGGATTTGGAGACAAGAGTAGTCCCTGATGGATAGAGACATTTTCAAGGGTGACAAAATGCCCATCAAATATTTTCTGACTTGCGGCTAAAATAGCTTCAATAAAACCAGTAGCCGGAAATACAATGTTTTCAAATACCTTATGTTCTTCTAAATAACTAGGGTTAAGAGAACTCACCTCACCTTCAAAGATCATGTCTCCCGTTGCTAACTTTTTAAAATCTCTAATAAAAGGATGTAACTGAGTCTTGATTTGCCCTAGAGAAAATTCCGAATTAGATAACCAATACCGTTCTCTTTGAAAAGGATAAGTCGGTAAAATAATCCGCTTACCTTGTTTAAATACTTTAGCCCAGTCTAGGGAATAACCATTAACAAAAAGTGTCGCTAAACTTCTATACATTTGTGCCTGTTCATCCTGCCCGGGTACAATACTAGGCAACCATAATAGGTCTTGGTTAGAGGAAATAAGGCGAGCCATACTCAGTAATACAGGCTTGGAACCGACTTCTAGAAAACAACGATAACCCTGATCAATTAAAGACTTAAATCCTTGACTAAACTGTACAGTATTACGCAGATGAGCTACCCAATAATCAGGAGTTGTAATTTCTGAACCTACAGCTTTCCCTGTCAGATTACTAATAATGGTTAAGTTAGGTTCATGAAAAGAAATTGTTTTTAAGACCTGGGAAAAGTCATCAAGAATAGGCTGCATTAAGGGAGAATGAAAAGCATGAGATACCGCTAAACGTTTAGTTTTATACCCTTGATCAATAAAGTCTTTTTCCAGTTGCTCAACAATCTCTTTAAATCCAGAAATGACGGTAATTGAGCCATTGGCTGAAGCAATATTAACTTGATTTTCATAAGAAGTTAGAGCGTTTGCTACCGTCTCATAATCAGCATAAATAGCGGACATACTGCCATTGTGGGGCAATTTTCCCATTAATTTACCCCGTTGAGTCACTAATTTTAAGGCATCTTCTAAAGAAAAGACTCCTGCCCAACAAGCCGCCACATATTCCCCGATACTATGTCCTAAAAGGGCTGAAGGTTGTATTCCCCAAGATTGCCATAATTTGGCGAGTGCATATTCAAGGGAAAAAATCACCGGCTGAGTGATTTGGGTTTCCTCTAATAACTGGCTATTTTGCTCTTGAAAGATTAAATCTAGGAGAGATTTTTCTAAAAGGGGTTCTAGAATTTGATCACAAAGATATAATGTTTCCTTAAAAACAACTTCTCGGTTATAAAGGGTTTCTCCCATGCCAGAATATTGAGAGCCTTGTCCAGAAAAGAGGAAAGCTATCTTTGGCGGAGTCTCTGATAAAATCGGTCGAATTAATGAGTCAGAATCTTCACCATCTTGGTAATCAATTAATGCTCGTTGTGCCGTCGTTATTGAGTCTGCTAAAATACAGATTCGTTGCGGAAAAATCCCCCGCCCTGTACTGGCGGTAAAACAAACATCAGCTAAATTGATAGACTCAGTCAAAATATCTTGATAATTTCTCGCTAACTCTTGCAGGGATTTTTCAGAACGAGCCGAAAGGGGTAATAGATAAAAATTATTCTCCGAAGCTTGAGGTAAATCAGCGTCAATTTCCCCAACAATGATATGAGCATTCGTTCCACTAAATCCAAAGGAACTTACTCCAGCAATCCTTGGACGTTCGCTGATATTCCAAGGTTTTCCTTGTACAGGAACTTCAAAAATATGAGAACTCCAATCAAAGCGGGGATTAGGATTTTTAAAGTGAAGATGAGGAGGTATTTTATGGTGTTGTAAAGCTAGAACTGTTTTAATTAATCCAGCAATTCCGGCAGCACCTTCTAAATGGCCTAAATTCGTTTTTACTGAACCAATAATTAAAGGCCGATTAGGGGAGCGTTGACCAAAAACGGCGGACATACTTTCTAATTCAATCGGATCACCAAGGGCTGTTCCAGTGCCGTGAGCTTCAATATAATCGATTTGTTCAGGCTTGAGATTAGCACGTTTAAGGGCTTGATGTAATAATTTTTCTTGAGCTTGACCATTAGGAACAGTTAGCCCACTGCTTGGACCATCATGATTGACGGCTGTACCATAAATTTTTGCCAAAATTTGGTCTCCATTCTTAACCGCTTGGCTCAATCTTTTCAGAACAACTATTCCACAGCCTTCTCCTCGCACCATGCCATTTGCGCTCTCATCAAAGGTTTTGCAATGTCCATCAGGGGCAAGCATATGGGCGCGACTTTCGATTAAAGAAATAATGGGAGTTAAAATAATATTAACCCCTCCGGCTAAAGCCAGATCGCACTCACCATTAAGTAAGGCATTATAAGCTAAATGAATCGCTACTAATGAGGAGGAACAAGCGGTGTCAATAGTCATTGATGGACCCTGTAAACCAAGGACATAAGAAAGACGACCCGCCGCCATACTAACAGAAGTTCCTGAACCAGTATAAGCATTAATGGCTTGAGGAGAATAACTTAATTGGGCATAATCTTGAGTCATGCAACCGATAAAAACTCCCGTCTGACTGTTGCGTAATTTTTGGGGATTTTGTCCAGCAGATTCTAAAGCTTGCCAGGTGGTTTCCAAGAGTAAACGCTGCTGAGGATCCATGGCGACAGATTCTCTAGGAATAATGCCAAAAAATTCTCCATCAAATTCCTCAATTTGTTCTAGAAATGCACCGTAAGGAGCGTATATTTTGCCCGGTACATCGGGATTAGGATCATACCATGTTTCCTGATCCCAGCGATCTTGAGGAATTTCTGTTATGGCATCTTTTCCCTGTTCTAAAAGTTCCCAGAAAGATTGTAAATTCTTAGCACTGCCGGGAAATCGACAAGCCATGCCGACAATAACAATAGGATCATCATCGAGTTGTGATTTTTCTACAGAGGATTTTTCTGGCTGTTTTTGAGAAATTTCTGCTTTTATTTGAGGGGTAAATACTGGTTGACAATTATCTAGAACTTCTTGCTGTAAATAATTAGCTAAGGCTTCAACATTCGGAAAACGAAAAGTAATTGTCGAAGGGAGAGAACAATTAAAGTCAGTTTGTAACAGATTTCGTAACTCTGTAGAAGTGAGAGAGTCCATCCCCAAATCAAAAAAGCCCTGTTGAGGGGAAAAAGTTTCATCATTTGAGCGTCCTAAAACAGTAGAAACACGCATGATGATATGATTAGTTAGCCAATTAGGACGCTCTTTTAAGGTTAAATTTTGCCATTGTTTTAAAAACTCAGATGAGGGGGCAGCTTGGGGTTTTCCTTGAGGCAGAAAGTTTTTATAAAAGCTTTGATGAATATAAGGAAATTGTTGCCAGTCAATCTTAATTACACCAGCGCGGATAATCTGATTTAGAAGAATTTTTTCCAGAGCATTAAGGGCTAAATCGGGTTTCATAGCCCCATATCCTTTAGCGGCTAATCTCTCTAAAACATTGCGATCTACTGCTGCACCTATTTCACTCCAAGGACCCCAATTTATGACCGTTCCGGGTAAACTATGCGCCTGACGATAATAGATAAAAGCGTCTTCAAAGGCATTAGCTGCCGCAGCATTAGCTTGTCCTGCCGAGCCAATTAAAGATACAGCAGAAGTATAACAGACAAAGAATTCCAATGGGTCATTTAGGGTGAGTTGATGAAGCAACCAAGTTCCTTTAACTTTGGGAGCTAAAACATAATTAAAGCTCTCTGGTGTTAGTCTTAATAAGGTTGTATCGTCTAAGGTTCCGGCAATGTGAAAAATGCCCCGTATAGGATATTTAGAACGGCATTCTTCTAGGACGGCGTGCAGTTTTTCAGCATCGGTAATATCAAGTTTTTTAAGGGTAACTTCTGCCCCACTAGAGGAGAAATTGGCTAATATTTCAGGGCTAATTCCTTCTGCCCCTCGACGACTACACAAAACTAGATTCCGCGCCCCTTTTTCAATCATCCATCGGGTTGTTGCTAATCCTAACCCCCCTGTGCCTCCTGTGATTAAATAATAGGCATCAGGACTAAAATTGATCTTTCCATCTTCAAGTTTTCTCTGCACCAAACGAGGATAAAAACGCTGTTCCCCCCGCAAAGCAACCCGGTTTTCTTGGGGATTACTGTAGATTTCTTGCAGCAGTTTGTCGGCTGCGTTTACTTCATCTGGATCTAGGTCAATTGCCTTAAAATTAAGTTCAGGATGTTCTAAGACTAGGCTGAAGGCTATTCCTAATAAGGATGCTTGAGAGGGAGAGGTTAGGGTTTTAATGGCTTTTGCTGGTACTGCTCCTTGAGTCACTAAAATCAGAGTCGGTGGATTTTCTTGCTGCAATAAGGCTTGTAAGAAAAAGAGAAATCGTTGACAATGAATCTCGACTTGTTGATCAATTTCTTCGGGGATGTTTTCTAAGCCCCAGAAGTACAGTATTTGACGAGTTTCTGAAGTTATCGAGTTTCTCAATATTGATAGGTAATCTTCAGCAATCTCCGGGTTAATATCTTGGGTAAAGACGCAAGAACAACTTATTCCTCTCTGTTGGAATAGAGGGATTAAACCGTTAGCAATTCCTTGACTATCTGCCCAGATTATTTGATGAGAGTAAGATTTTGCTGGCAGAGAAGGTAATTGCTCACTGCTTCTACCAATAATGACACTTTGTTTTAATAAATTTCGGGTTTTTGCTTGGCTTGGTTCGATAATATTAATGTCTTCAAATTGATTCTTAATCAGTAAATTTTGCCAATCTTTTGTGCTGATTAACGGATAACCATTCCGCCGCAGATCTTGACTACATAACCACCATCCTTCTGTCAAGCCAAAGGTTAAATCTACCCAACGTCTTGCCCCTGTACTTTCTAAGAGGATTAGTAGTCCCTTGGGAGCGATGAGAGAGCGCACATTTTCAAGGGTTTTTTGAAGGTTGGCTGTGGCATGAAGAACATTAGCGGCAATGATTATGTCAAAACTGCCAGGGAGAAAATCTTGAGTAAAGGGATTTTTTTCAATGTCTAAAGTTTGATATTTAATAAAGGGATAGTTTCTAAAATTTTCCTTGGCTCTTGTTAAGAAACTAGAGGAAATATCGGTGAATACATATTCGATATGTTCTTTGGGTAAGTGAGGTAAAAGGCCAGTAGTAGCGGCTCCTGTGCCTCCTCCAATTTCGAGAATTCTTAGGGGATAATAGGGGGGGAAATTTGCAATAGCACGGCTGATTGTGGTGGCGACTAACTGATTCATCAATTTAGCTCCGGCGGCTTCCGAATAAATTGACGCAATCGCTTCTAAATCCCCTTGAGGAAAGAGTAATTCTAATGGATCAACTTGACGACTCATGACTTCGGCTAAAGCAGAGCCACAACGCTCCATTAGACTAATTTCTGCTGGATAATCGGCAAATTCTTGGCGGAGAACTTTAATTTGTGATTGGGATGAAGGTGCTTCTAATTTTTTGAGGAATAACCAGCCATCTTTTGTCTGATTAACGATTTTTTCTTCAGCTAAAATGCTTAAACATCGAGATAATAAAGGTCGGTAAAAATCGACAATTTGACCCTGATTTGCTATCTGTGCTTCGGAATAAGTTTGACCTAATTTTGGCTGTCCATTAAGTTTTGTTAAGGCTTCCCAGATATAGACAACGCTTAACTTTTCCAAAGCTGCCATTAAGCGCTCATATTGCGACAATTTTTCCCCTAGTTGTTGTTCTAACTGTGCGGGGTGAATTTGATTTTTAATTACCTGGGGAGCTACTAAAGTGTCTCTGCCATTCCCTAATAATTCCTCGCAAGGCATCCATTCTTCTAGATAGATTTGAGGGGGGATTTCTTGGGGGATAATCTCTTGGGATTGAACGGCTTTTAGTTCTAAGTTGGTGAGGGATGCTAAGGGTTGACCTTGGGGGGAATAGATATCAATATCAGCGATAATAATGTTAGGGTTGGGGGAGGAGTTCTTCAGTCGAACCGCGCTGATTACCTGCTCATCAGGAGGGTGAAAAAATGCCAATTTACCAAGGCGAACAGGAACATAAGTTACTGAGGATTCTTCTTTAAATAAAATGGCAGCAATCCCTTGAAAACAAGCGTCTAACATAGCTGGATGAAAATGATATTTTTCCCGCTCTAATCTATCGGTTAATTTGATTTGAGCAAAAGCTGTATTTTCTCCGCGCTTCAGTTGATGAATGAGCCGAAAGTTACTCCCGTAATTTATCCCTGATTTTTGATAAGTTTCATAAAAGGAGTTTATATCGACTTCTTCAGGACAATTTTTTGCGATTTCTTCTAGATCACAATTGGTTAAATTAGTTGATTTCAATTCCTCAATTGTTCCAGTAACTAATACTGCCCAATTTGGCTCAAGTGCATGGTAAATTTTAAAGCTTTTTTGCTCAATGATTAACTGTAATGTGTCTTCCGTATCTTTTAAAATTAATGCTTTCTTAAATTCAACATTTTCTAAAATAACTTTTTGATTCTCCCCGGCAGCTAAAGCCATTTCTATTAAGGCAGATGCTGGCAATATGGACTGATCAAAAACCTGATGTTCTCCTAAAAATGCAGGTTTATGTTGACTAATGCTCCCTCGATATTGAAGCAGAGCTAAGGGAGAAGGAAAATGCTCGCCTAGTAAGGGATGTCCAGAGTAATAATTAGGGTTTTTATAGCTAGAAGACTCTGATTTATTGCCAGAATTTATCCAGTAGCGTTTGCGGATAAAAGGCGAATTAGGTAAACTAATTTTTTGCCCTGGATGTGAGCGATGAAAGGCTTCCCAGTTAATATTAAATCCTCTCACATAGAGTTGACCTAGCACCCTTTGCTCATGCTGGTCACTGTGACAATCTTTCCCTAAACTAGATAACCATAGAATTGAATTTACCCCTAACTTTTGACGACCTATATTAATGAGATTGGCACCGATTCCCATTTCTAGGAAGATTTGATATCCCATTTGATGCAGAGTAGAAATTCCCTGGGCGATTTCGTCGGATTTCTGCCCAATCTTTTCCCCTCTATTCACCAAATTTGTGAGAGATTTTTTCACAACTTCACCCTGATAAATTAGGGTAATATCGGGGGAGTTAGAATCGACTTCTGGGGTGCTTTTAAGTAAGGATAAAAGGTCTTCTGAGTTGGGGTTTTGTGGGCTAATTCTAGCGCGTTTCGCCACCAGCTTGACGGTATCTTCAAGGGAAAAAACGCCCGCTTGTTGAGCGGCGAGATATTCCCCTAATCCAGAACCTAAAATCGCAGAAGGAGAAATTCCCCACGATTTCCAGAGTTCACAAAGAGCATATTGATAGGCAAATAATAGCGGTTGTACAGACAAAGAACTCTGAGGCTCTAAGGCTTTTTTAGATGACAATAATTCCTGAAGAGAAACTTCTAAATATTTTTTAAACAGATGCTCGCACTGCCTAAAAGCCTCATGAAATACTGGCTCATTATTGAGCAGATTTTCAATGATTTCTGGACTAATTTCTTCCTCGTCATTGCAGAGAAAAGCAACTTTAGGATGGCTTTGCGCTTCTCCATAAATGATGTCGAAGCTATTATTTTGAATATTTTGAAATTGCTTTTCATCCCCATTGCTATTGAGAAAAGCCTGAATTCCTTGGCGCAGATTCTCTTGATTAGAAACTAAAAGAGCGAGACGATGTTTATGGGGGAAACGACCAGTATTTAAAGATAGAGCAATGTCCTTGACGTTGAGTTCTGTTTTCTGCTCAAGCTCATCGACAAATTGAGTCGTAAAAAGACGTAAACGTTCGGGTTCCTTAGCCGAGAAAGTAACGAGAATGGGGGATATTTTTGGGGTTTGGGTTTGCGGTTGAGGCGGTTCACTTAAAATAACATGAGCGTTGGTTCCCGATGCTCCAAAAGAACTGACTCCAGCCGCTTTGAGCTTGCCATTATTAACATTCCAAGGACAATTTTGCGTAACGATACTAATCGGTAAGGCATCCCAATTAATATGAGGATTGGGTTTTTTAAGATTTAGATGAGCCGGAATTTCACGGTAGTGCAGCGATAGTGCGGTTTTAATTAATCCTGAAATTCCCGCCGCCGCCGCCAGATGACCTAAATTAGTTTTGAGAGAACCGACTAATAAAGGGTTAGATTTGCGACGATTGACGCATAATGCCTCGGCTATGGCTTTAATTTCGATCGGATCTCCCAAAGATGTTCCTGTACCGTGAGCTTCAACATAATCGATAGCCTCGGCATCTAAACGAGCGTCAGCTAGAGCTTCTCTGATTAATTCTCTCTGTACTGGCCCATTAGGAACGGTAAAGCCGCCACTGGCTCCATCGTTGTTGACTGCGGTCCCTCGAATCACGGACCAAATGTGATCACCATCTTCAAGAGCGTCACTGAGTCTTTTTAAGACGATGACTCCGCAACCTTCGCCGATTCCAAACCCATCGGCACTTTCGTCAAAGGTTTTGCATTGGCCATCTGGGGCCAACATCTGATTGCGGCACAAGGCGATGACCACTTCTGGAGTTAAAACTAGGTTCACTCCTCCGACTAAAGCTTGTCTGCATTCTTGGGAACGCAAGGAACGGCAAGCGAGATGAACAGCGACTAAGGAGGAAGAGCAAGCGGTATCTACTGCCAAACTCGGACCATTAAGATTTAAAAGGTAAGAAATACGCCCAGCTGCCGCGTTAGTATGATTGCCCGAAATATGATAGGCTCCGATGGCATTATAGTCCTCATTTGAGGTAAGAATACGGGCATAGTCATTGTTAGTAATCCCGATAAAAACCCCTGTTTTTCCCCTTCTAGCCGTCGTTGTTGCCATTCCTGCATTTTCCAAAGCTTCATAGGCTACCTCTAAAAGCAATCTTTGCTGAGGATCCATAGCGACGGCTTCCTTGGGAGCAATTCCGAAAAAATGGGCATCAAACTGGGAGACATCATCGAGAAACCCCCCCTGAGAAACATAGATTTTACCCAGTTTATTCCGATCTGAATCATAAAAATCCTGCTGGTTCCAGCGCTCTTTAGGTATTGCTCTGAGGTGATTTTTACCCGCTTTCAGGAAAGACCAGAAGGATTCAGGTGTCGCAATATTATGACCGAAACGACAACCTAAACCCACGATAGCTAAGGGTTCCCTTTGTTGAGACTCGAAAGCTTTTAATTTTTCTTTAGCTTCACTAAGAGCTTTAAAAACTCTAGTTTGAATTGATTGGTCGTTTTCGGATAAGTTCTTTTTATCTTGAAAGTCCATATTGTTAGAATCGACTTGGAAAAGAATAATTATTGCGACTGACGGGGTGACAAGCAGATGGAAAGTGAAACAGGGTGTAGAGTGTCGGGTTTAGGGAAAAAGCTTGAGACTTTCGCCGAAAGATAACGAGGGAATTTGGTTTTTGCCGAGTAAGTCGATTAATTTGATGGCTCACAGTGAGGAAATTTTTCCCCCACCTCACTTAAATTTCAACCTCGTTGTCACCCCTTCAGCTATTACGACCAGACATCTAATCGTACCTGACCAAGGTAGTAATTGTCAATAGACATCTGCAATAAACGTTTATGGGGTGTGGCATCCTAAGCTCTGCTCTGCTGGTTTCGCGCAATCATATCTTTAAATGTCACACTTTCTGCACTTCTTAATATTCAATTAATAATTTTTACTAATTTATTGGGTTCAGTGGTTTCTACAGTGAAGATTTTTTGTCAAAACATCCCAGGGAATGTAAAAATTTGTAAAAGTATATGGAGATGTGTAGAATGTCGGCTAGTATGCTACAATGTCGAGGCTCAGAACAATTTTGAAGAAGCGACAGAAACCCTGACCTTAGCCGTAGTCGGGTTTCCTGTAGTTCAAATAGCAATAATTCCACTCGTCAGAGACAGGAATTATCGCTTTAAGGGAACGGTGAAAAAAGCATTGTACCCCATGACTCTGAATACCGCCATCAACCACTATTTAGGGAAAAAGTTAGAACAGCAATGGAAGCACATCTGGTTTCAATAGATTACCAAATTCGGCAACTTCAAGAAATAGAGCCAGTAACTACTCTATTTGGTAATGTAAGTCAGAATAAAACCGGGGAGCAGCATAGCGTTCTTGAAGTTATATCTACAGATTTACAGGAAAAAATCAACAGTTTAACGGCAAATAATTCTGTTAATAATTTAGCATTTCATCTGGCTGTTGTTCAAGTTTTAATGTTTAAATACACTGCTCAAGTCGAGTTTGCTACGGCTACAGCTGCTTTGAATACAAAAACATTAGATAGCCTGATATTTTGCCGATTCAATCAACATAATTTTAGTTCATTTAAAGATTTACTAAGAATCATTCGTAAAGATTTACAAGAAGGCTATCGCCATCAAAACTATGCGCTGGATAGTTTGGTCAAAACCTTGGCAGCAAGAGGAGGAAATCTAGAGAATATTTTTGACGTTGCTGTGATTAAAGAAGGACTGTGTGCGGACATTTCTTCGTTAAATCGGTTTCAATTAGTTTTTACCATAGAAGCGGATGATAGTGGTGTTTCTGTCACTTTTATTAAAGATAAATTTCCTAGGGATTTTGTCGAGAGAATGCTAGGACATTACCTAGAAATCTTAGAAATGGTGACGAGTAATCCCGATATAGATTTGTCAGAAATTGATATATTAACGACCGAAGAACGAGAACAATTACTGAGAGATTGGAATGATACGGCCATTGAATATCCTGAAAAGCAATGGATTCATCAGCTATTTGAAGAGCAAGCCAAACTTTACCCTGAGAGAGGGGCGGTCATTTTTGAAAATCAAGAATTAACTTATCAAGAATTAAATGAAAAAGCCAATCAACTTGGTCATTACCTACAAAAATTAGGAGTAAAACCAGAGGAATTAGTAGGAATTTATCTAGAGCGTTCCTTAGAAATGGTAGTAGGATTATTAGCTGTTTTGAAGGCCGGAGGAGCTTACGTTCCCTTAGATCCTAATTATCCTCAAGAACGCCTAAGTTATCTATTAGAAGATACTGGGGTAAAAGTTATTATTACTGGGGAATCGCTGCGGGGATTGTTGGACGAATACCGAGGAATTGTTGTTGCTTTGGATACAGATTGGTCAGCAATTTCTCAAGAAAGTCAGAACAATTGTGACAGTGGTGTAACTGGGGAAAATTTAGCTTATGTTATCTACACTTCCGGTTCCACAGGTAAACCTAAGGGCGTGATGAATAATCATAAGGGGATTAGGAATCGTTTGTTGTGGATGCAGGATACTTATCAGTTAACTAAGAGTGATTGCATTTTACAAAAAACCCCTTTTAGTTTTGATGTTTCAGTGTGGGAATTCTTTTGTCCTTTATTAGCGGGTGCAACCCTAGTAGTAGCAAAACCCGAAGGTCATAAAGATAGTACCTATTTAATACAATTGATCCAAAAGCAGCAAATCACTACCCTTCATTTTGTCCCCTCAATGTTGCGAGTTTTTCTGCAAGAACCAGAGCTAAAAGGATGTAGTTCTCTCAAGCGGGTTTTCTGTAGTGGGGAAGCTTTGTCATTAGACTTAACACAACGCTTTTTTGAGCATTTTGACTGTGAACTTCACAACCTCTATGGTCCGACTGAGGCGGCGATTGATGTGACTTACTGGCCTTGTTTGCCGGAGAGTCAAAAAGCCATAGTCAGTATTGGCCGACCGATTGCCAATACTCAGATTTATATTCTTAATCCGCACTTACAACCAGTTCCTATAGGGATTGTGGGAGAATTACATATTGGTGGGATAGGTTTAGCTCGTGGATATCTCAATCGTCCCGAATTGACGGCCGAGAAATTTATCCCTAATCCTTTTGCTAAGGTGGAAGCAGGAATAGGGGGAGAAATTAGGGCAAAATTATATAAAACGGGAGATTTAGCCCGGTATTTACCCGATGGAAATATTGAGTTTTTAGGGCGGATTGACCATCAAGTTAAGATTCGAGGTTTCCGGATTGAGTTGGGGGAAATTGAAGCTATACTCAGTCAACATCCAGCAGTTGAGCAAGCGGTAGTTATTGCATCGGAGACAGAAACAGGGAGTCAAACACTAATTGCTTATGTTGTGGGTCAGTCTCAAGAAGGGGAACTCTTGACGACTTCAGAAAATGGGCAATTATTCGATGAACAAATCGGGCAATGGCAAAGCCTCTATAATCAAATTTACAGCCAAACATCGGCAGATTCTCAGGGTATATTTAATATTGTTGGCTGGAATAGTAGTTACACGGGGGAACCTATCCCTGCCGCCCAGATGCGAGAATGGCTAGATGATAAAGTTAAGGTTATTCTGGCTCAAAAACCGAAAAAAGTTCTGGAAATAGGTTGTGGAACCGGGTTAATATTATTCCAAGTTGCTCCCCATTGCCAGTGTTATTGGGGAACCGATATCTCATCCGTTGCCTTAGACCATATTCAGCGAATTAATCAAGAAGGGCCGAAGCTAGAGCAAGTCAGGCTATTGCATAGCACAGCCGATAAATTTGAGGGTTTGGAGTCAGAAGGATTCGATACAATTATCCTTAACTCGGTTGTGCAGTATTTCCCCCATATAGATTACTTACTGCGGGTTTTAGAGGGAGCTATCAAGGTACTAACTCCGGGGGGGTGTATTTTCCTTGGAGATGTGCGAAACTTGCAACTCATGGAAGCTTTTCACGCAGATGTAGAACTTTATAAGGCTAACCCTGAAGATTCGATTAAGGATTTTAAACAGCGAGTACAGAGAAAAATTGAGCAAGAAAATGAATTATTTATTGACCCTGATTTTTTTAGAGCAATTCAGTCCTATTTTCCTCAGATTACTGAAGTCGAGATTCATCTAGAGAGAGGTCAACACCACAACGAATTGACTCAATTTCGTTACAATGTTGTTCTACGAAGCGCAAGAATTTTGGATTTTAGCACCGACTTTCCAGAATTAAACTGGACTGAACAGCAGCTGACTTTATCTGAGGTGAGAAATCAACTGGGGACATCTCAGGGGTTAAGGGTGATAGGTGTGCCTAATTCTCGCTTGTTTGGACCTTTAAAAAGTGTGGAATTGTTGAGGAGTTCTCAAGACTTGGGGACAATCGAGGAATTTCGAGCTATTAAATCGAAAATTATCCTGGGAAATGCCGTAGAACCTGAAGATTTTTCGGCTTTAGCTGAGGATTTATCCCTTTCGGTTTGGGTAACTTGGTCGGATACTCCGGACCGTTACGATGTGATTTTTGCTCCGCTGGAAAATTCCCAGAGAAATTACATCGCTTTTACCCCCACCCACACTGTAAAACCTGAAGGGCAACTTTATGCAAATCACCCTTTAAGGTCTAAGTTAAACAGTAAACTGATTCCCCAACTGCGGAGTTATCTGCAAAAGCAACTCCCAGAATACATGATACCTCATGCCTTTGTGCAATTGGATTCTATTCCTCTGACAAATAATGGCAAAATTGACCGTCGCGCCCTACCCTCTCCAAGTTATAACCGTTTAAGGGATTCGGAGAATTTTGTCGCACCTTGTACCCCTCTTGAGGAAATGTTAGCACTGATTTGGGCTGAAGTTTTGGGCATCGAAGAGGTTGGTATTCACGATAATTTTTTTGAACTTGGGGGGGATTCGATTCGGGGAATACAAGTGATCGCTAAGGCGCGACAAATGGGTTTTCATTTTTCCTTACCCCAATTATTGCAACATCAAACCATTCAAGAATTGGCCAATTGCGTTAGCTATGAAATTGATACTTTAGGGACTGAAAAAACGGAAGTTTTTAGTTTAATTTCTCAAGAAGTTCGCCTCAATTTACCGGAGGAAGTGGAGGATGCTTATCCTCTAACTGCTCTACAATTGGGGATGATATTTCATAGTGAATATCAGGGGAATCTATCGGTGTACCATGATGTGTTTACCTATCATATTCGTGCTGATTTTAGTTTTCCAGCTTTACATAGTGCTATTCAGGAGATTGTCCAGCGTCACCCAGTATTACGAACCAGTTTCGCACTCTTTGAATATCAAGAACCCCTACAATTAGTTCACCGAAAAATCGATGTTCCTTTAGGATTAGATGACCTAACCGATTTATCTCCTTCTGAACAAGGCACAGCTATTGATGATTGGATTGAGCGGGAAAAAATCAGCACTTTTGACTGGAATAGTCCTCCTTTATTTCGCTTTCATCTCCATCGCCGCAGTCAGGATAACTTTAACCTAACTTTCAGTTTTCACCACTCTATTTTAGATGGGTGGAGTGTGGCTTCGTTGCTCACAGAATTGTTACAGCAGTATCTCTATCTTCTCGACAAAACCCCCCCCTTTATTCCCCCCCAAGGGGGTGCAGGGGGGGGGACTCCAGAACTCAGTTTTAGGGATTTTGTCGCCTTAGAAAAGAAAACTATTCAATCGACAGAATGCCAGAATTATTGGCAAGAAAAACTCAGAGATGTCACGCTGACTAAACTTCCTCAGTGGTCGAAATCTAATCGAGTTAATCAAGATTGGGATTGGTTAGTTCCCATATCTAGTCAGGTATCTCAGGGATTAAAACAACTGGGTAAACAAGTGGGAGTCCCCCTAAAAAGTGTTTTATTAGCGGCTCATTTTCGGGTTCTGAGTTTACTGAATAATCAAAGGGATATTGTTACCGGTTTAGTTTCTAATGGACGCTTAGAAGCAGCCGGTGGTGAAAAGATTTTAGGTTTATTTCTGAATACTTTACCCCTACGTTTAGAGTTATCTGGCGGTTCTTGGAGCGATTTAGTTAAGCAAGCTTTTGATGTTGAAAGAGAATGCTTATCTTGGCGAAGATATCCCCTCGCTGAGTTACAAAAATCAGGTCAACCTTTGTTTGATACGGCTTTTAACTTTATTCACTTCCATGTTTATCAAGGTATCATCGGGGGGAAAGATTTAGAGGTCTTGGGAGGGAAGTTTTTTAATCAAACTAATTTTACATTGTTAGCTAATTTTAGTCTTCATCCTCTTTCATCTGAAGTAGAACTTACCCTTAAATATGATGGGAATTATCTAGGGGAAAAGCAGATGGAGTTAATCGGAGGATACTACGAGAAAACTCTCATCGCCATGGCAACAGAAGGGTTAGAAAGTTATGAAACTTGTTGTTTACTTTCTGAGCAAGAACAACATCAATTATTAAAAGAATGGAATGATACCGAGGTTCACTATCCCGATGGCTGTATTCATCAATTGTTTGAGGAGCAAGTTAAGCGCAGTCCTGACGCAATCGCTATTGTTGCAGAAAATGAACAATTAACCTACCGTCAATTAAACGAAAAAGCGAATCAATTGGGGCGATATTTGGCGAGAAAAGGGGTAAAATCTGAAGCTTTGGTGGGAATTTGCCTAGAACGGACTACTGAGATGGTTATAGGGTTATTAGCCATTCTCAAAGCAGCGGGAGCTTATGTACCTTTAGATCCAGCTTATCCAACTGAACGCCTCAATGTTATCTTAGAAGATGCTCAAGTTTCCTTGTTGCTAACACAAGAAAAATTAGTAGAGAAATTAGGGAATTATCAAGGGAATCTGGTGATATTAGAGGCAGAAACAAGAAATATAGCCCTAGAAAGTCCCGAAAACCTCTCTTTACCCGTAAGTTGTAGTAATAGCGCTTATGTGATTTATACCTCCGGTTCAACGGGGAAACCGAAAGGGGTTGTCATTGAGCATCACAGCACCACAACCTTACTCAATTGGTCCAAGGAAGTCTTTAGCAGTGAGGAATTAGCGGGGGTTTTGGGTTCTACTTCTATTTGTTTTGATTTGTCAGTATTTGAACTATTTTTGCCCTTAGCTGTGGGGGGTAAGATTATTCTGGCCCAGAATGTTCTAGATTTGCCTAGTTTAAGTGCAGCCAAAGAGGTAACATTAATTAATACCGTACCTACAGCGATCGCCCAACTACTGGAAATTGAGGCGATACCTGAGACTGTGCGAACGGTAAACCTCGCCGGAGAAGCTTTGTCTAATCAATTAGTCCAGAAGCTTTACCAGCAGGAGAACATTAAGAATGTTTATAATCTCTACGGTCCGTCAGAAGATACCACTTATTCCACTTTTAGCTTAGTGCCTAAAAGACACCATGGACAACCGAGTATCGGCCGACCTATTGCCAATACTGAAGTTTATATTCTGGACTCTTTTAAACAACCGGTTCCTTTAGGAACTATTGGTGATTTATATATCGGGGGTGAAGGGTTAGCTCGATGTTATCTGAATCAACCTGAATTAACCGCCGAGAAATTTATCTCCAATCCCTTTAGCAATGAACCCAAGGCCAAACTCTATAAAACAGGAGATTTAGCCCGATATTTACCCGATGGAAATATTGATTTTTTGGGGCGGGGTGATAATCAGGTAAAATTGCGGGGTTTCCGCATTGAATTAGGAGAAATTGAGGCAACTCTAGGGACTTATCCCCCAGTTAAGCAAACGGTGGTGAAAGTTTGGGAAGACTCCTATCGGAATAAGAGATTAGTCGCTTATCTAGTGGCAGAAAATGACCCGATAAATACTGAGGATTTGCGTCGTTTCTTGGGACAGAAATTGCCAGAGTATATGATTCCGGCTCTTTTTGTCTCCTTAGAAGCTCTCCCGCTGACTCCTAATGGAAAAATTGACCGTTCCAGATTACCCATCCCTGAGATACCTTCCACATCTGAGCAGGATTTTGTTCCCCCTCATACTCAGAAAGAAAAGATTTTGGCTAGTATTTGGCAAGATGTTCTCAGCATTAAACAAGTAAGTCGTTATGACCGCTTTTTTGAAGTTGGGGGCGATTCTATTGTCAGTATTCAGGTTGTCGCTCGCGCTCGTCAAGCCGGGTTGAAGATTACCCCTAAACAGATATTTGAATATCCTACTCTTGCGGAACTGGCTACAGTTGCCGATTATTCCACAGCGGAATTAGCTAAACAGGGTTTAGTGACGGGTATTGTGCCTCTTACTCCCATTCAACTGTGGTTTTTTGAGCAAAATCGCGCTGAAATGCACCACTTTAATCAGTCTGTCCTCTTAGAAGTTCCCCATCACCTGAAAGCTGATTTGTTAGCTCAATCTCTGAGAAAATTAATTGAACATCATGACGCTTTGCGGTTACGGTTTACTGTGGAGGAAGGACAATGGCAACAAGTCAATGAAGGAATGCCGGATGAAGTACCTTTTGAAGTGATTGATTTGTCTTCGATTCCTCAATCTCAGCAAGGGGAAACTCTCTTAGCAATGGCAACAACTCAACAAGCAAGTTTAAATCTCTCTAGTGGACTATTAATCAAGGCGGTGCTATTTGAATTAGCACCCTATCAACCCAGTCGGTTACTGATTATTATTCATCACTTGGGGGTTGATGGTGTATCTTGGCGAATTTTGTTAGAAGATTTATTGATAGCTTACCAACAGCTAGAAAGGGGGGAGAATGTAGAACTTCCACCTAAAACCATAGCCTTTCAGGATTGGGCGCTTCTCTTGAGGGATTATGGACAAGGGGAGAAAGCGAGAGAGCCATTAGACTATTGGTTAACTCAACCTTGGTTAGAGGCGAGCAATTTACCTGTAGATGACGAGACTGGAAAACCATACAATACAGTAGCGACGGCCAATGATGTCACGGTGACTCTAGATGAAGAGCAAACCCGCGCCCTCTTGCAAAAAGTCCCCGCTGCCTATAACACTCAAATTAATGAGGTTTTGTTAACCGCTTTAGCGGAAACTTTGACACAATGGACAGAAAATTTGACCATATCCCTTGATTTAGAAGGACACGGACGAGAAGATTTGTTCAGTGAGGTTGACCTATCGAGGACGGTGGGTTGGTTTACCAGTCTTTTTCCGGTTATTTTGCGACTCCCCCCCGAAAATCACCCCGGTGAGCGGCTCAAATCTATTAAAGAACAGTTACGAGCTATTCCTCACAGGGGAATTGGCTATGGAATTTCGCGATATTTGAGTGATGATGCTGATATTAAGTCTCAATTAGCTGAAATTCCTGCCAGAGAAGTTTTGTTTAATTATTTAGGTCAATTTGAGCAAGGACGATTGCAAAAAGGGGATTGGAAATTAGCGGATGAGTCTAAGGGGCCTAATCACAGTCTTAAGGGACATCGTAGTCATTTATTAGAGATTACGGCCAGAGTTATCGAGGGACAGTTACAAGTAAACTGGACTTATAGCCATCTCATCTATGAACGTTCGACGGTAGAATATTTAGGGCGCAGCTATAAAGAAGCTTTGCTGAAATTGATTGAGCATTGTTTATCTCCTGATGCTGGGGGTTACACTCCCTCGGATTTTCCAGTAGCGCACTTGAATCAACAGGAATTAGACGATATTCTGGCAGAAATTGACTAATAAGGAGAATCTTTCATGGCAGACACAAAAAATCAACCCGCCAAAAATGTGGAGTCTATTTATCCTCTTTCCCCCATGCAGGAAGGGATGCTCTTTCATAGTCTTTATACTCCTGATTCAGGGATTTATTGTAGTCAAACTCTAATTACTCTGGAGGGAGAAATTAACCTTACAGTTTTTAGGCAAGCGTGGGAAAAAGTTGTAGAGCGTCACTCGGTATTAAGGACTCTATTTCTTTGGGAAAAACGGGAAAAACCTCTGCAAATTGTGCGAAAAAAGGTTGATTTGCCCTGGGATTATCAGGATTGGCGCAATCTTTCCCCCACAGAACAACAACAGCGTTTAGATTTATTGTTACAAACAGAGCGTCAACAAGGGTTTGAATTCAAAGTTGCTCCTTTAATGCGCTGCTTGATGATTCAACTATCAGACCAAACTTATAAATTCCTCTGCAATCATCATCATATTATTCTGGATGGTTGGAGTATGCCTATTATTTATCAAGAAGTTTTAGGGTTTTATGAGGCAGGTATTCAAGGGAAAAGTTATCATCTTCCTTCACCGCGTCCTTATCAAGATTATATTGTTTGGTTACAGGAGCAAAACCCATCTATTGCTGAGAGTTATTGGCAGCGAACTCTTGAAGGGTTTATGACTCCCACCCCCCTGAGGGTGGACAGACTCCAGTTAATGAAATCTGAAGGTAAGCCGACTTATAAAGAGTATAACTGTCATTTATCGGCTTCTCACTCCAAAGACCTGCAATCTTTGGCGCAAAAGCATAATCTGACCTTATCTACTCTAGTACAGGCCGCTTGGGCGATTCTTCTCAGTCGCTATAGTGGGGAATCAGAAGTTTTATTTGGGGTTACGGTTTCTGGTCGCCCCCATGATTTATCAGGGGTAGAACGTAGGGTAGGATTATTTATTAATACATTGCCGCTGCGAGTCTCCATCAGAGAATCAGATTTATTGCTATCTTGGTTACAGGAATTACAGCAAAAGCAAGCAGAAATTCAGGATTATGCTTATGTTTCTCTGGCTGAAATACAGAGATTAAGTGATATTCCACCGGGGGTTCCCCTGTTTGAGAGTTTGGTCGTTTTTGAGAATTATCCCAGAGAAGCGTTATCGCGAGATTCTCGTCAATCCTTAAGGGTTAAGGATGTGGAGAATTTTGAGGAAACTAATTATCCTTTGACGGTGGTTGCTATTCCTAGACAAGAGTTACTGATTCAGTTAATCTATGATACTAGCCGTTTTACTCAGGATACGATTGAACGGATGGCAGGACATTTACAGACTATTTTAACAGGAATTGTTACTGATCCTCGGCAACGGGTAACACAATTACCTATATTGACAACCCAAGAGCAACATCAGTTATTAGTAGAGTGGAACAATACGGAGGCTGATTATCCTTTAGATAAGTCTTTACATCAATTATTTGAAGAACAAGCTGCACGGAATCCGCAGGGAATAGCGGTTATTTTTGAAGACCAAAAATTAACCTATCAACAGTTAAATAACCGGGGCAATCAGTTAGCTCACTGTTTACGAGATAAGGGTGTAGGTGCAGAAAGTTTGGTCGGGATTTTTATGGAGCGCTCCCTAGAGATGGTCATCGGTTTATTAGGGATATTAAAAGCCGGGGGAGCTTATGTACCTTTAGATGCGGATTATCCCACCGAGCGCTTGGGGGATATCCTCTCAGATTCGGGGGTTTCTTTGGTGTTAACTCAGGAATCTTTAGGGGATTTTCTTCCCCAAACTGGTGCCGAATTACTGTGTTTAGATAGGGATTGGGAAAAGATAGCTACCTATAGCCCAGAAAATCCCTTCAATCTAACGACTCCTGAGAATTTAGCCTATGTTATTTATACATCAGGTTCAACGGGAAAACCGAAAGGGGTATTAATTAGCCATCGGGGGTTAATGAATTCAATTTGTTGGTATCAAGACGCTTTTGAAATTACGCCTTTAGACAAAACCACTCAACTAGCAAGAATCGCTTTTGATGCTGCGGTTTTGGAGTTATGGCCCTGTTTAACGGCGGGGGCGAGTCTTGTCTTAGTTAAACCTGAAATCATGCAATCTCCCCCAGACTTGCGAGACTGGTTAATTGCCCAAGAAATCACCGTCAGCTTTTTACCAACTCCCCTAGTTGAGAAGATTTTATCTTTAGAATGGGATGAAAATATAGCCCTCAGAATTATCTTAACGGGTGGGGATAAACTCCATCATTACCCTTCAGGATTAATGCCTTTTAAGCTTATTAATAATTATGGACCCACAGAGAATTCAGTAGTAACTACTTCAGGATTAGTTCCCGACTATGAAGAAGGAAACCCCCCATCCCCGTCTATTGGTAAGCCAGTTTATAACACAAAAATTTATATTTTAGATCAGAATTTACAACCGCTTCCGATTGGGGTTCCTGGAGAGTTACATATTAGCAGTGTGGGGTTAGCGCGGGGTTATCTCAATCGTCTGGAATTAACTCAAGAAAAATTTATTTCTAACCCTTTTAATTCGGGTATATTATATAAAACGGGGGATTTAGTTCGCTATCTTCCAGAGGGCAATATTGAATTTTTAGGTCGCATTGATAATCAGGTTAAGCTGAGAGGATTACGGATTGAATTAGGAGAAATAGAAGCAGTTTTAGAGACACATTCTGAAGTGGAAAAAGCCGTAGTTATTTTGCGAGAAGATACCTCAGAAAATCAACGCTTAGTCGCTTATATAGTCAGGAAATCCCCCTCATTAGGTATCCGAGAATTGCGCCGTTTCTTACAGCAACAACTGCCCGCTTATATGGTGCCTTCTGCCTTTGTCCTGTTGTCGGATTTTCCCTTAAATAACAATGGCAAGATAGACAGGAAAAAATTACCCGTCCCTGATGAGACATCAATTATTGAATCTGCTTATATAGCTCCAAGAAATGAAAAAGAAAGCCTCTTAGCTCAGATTTGGCAAGATGTTCTTCAGGTATCCAAAATAGGGGTTAGTGACAACTTCTTTGAGTTAGGAGGACATAGCTTAAAAGCTATTTCTCTAGTGAGTAAAATTCAGGAAAAGTTAGGGCAATCTTTGCCTATTAAACAAGTATTTGCTCATCCTACCATTGCTGAACAAGCAGTATTATTAAGCACTGTTACCCCTCTGACGGTAGCCACTATTCCCCTTGTATCTGCACAAGAAACCTACGAAACATCCCATGCTCAGAGACGTTTCTATGTCCTGCAACAGATGGATCTCAATAATGTAGCTTATCATATTGTTTCCACTCTCAAAATAGCAGGAGATTTTAGCCCCGATGTCTTTGAAAAAGCCATACAATTATTGATTTCCCGTCATGAATCCCTGCGGACATCTTTCATTTTAATTAACGGAGAACCACAACAGAAAATCTTGCAAAATCGTCCTTTTGATTTTGAATTTAAAGACTGGACAAATAAACCTGATGAAGAAATCCTAGAAACGATTGCAAAGGAAAGAAAAGCGTTTGACTTAGAGAAAAGTCCCCTTGGGCGCTCTAAGATTTATAAACTATCTCCGAATGAATATATTTTAGAGTTAGAAATTCATCACATTATTTGTGATGGTTGGTCAATGAGTTTGTTAGCTAAAGAATGCTTACAATACTACTCTGATTTAGCCAAAGGATTACAGCCTAATATAGAGCCATTGCCGATACAATATAAAGATTATGCAGGGTGGCAAAATAATCTTTTAAGAAGCGAAAATAATTCAAAAACCCTAGATTACTGGCGGGAAAAATTGGACAATGGACAACTGACCAGAGTTCACTTACCAACAGACTTTAAACGTCCCCAAATAAAGACCTTTAAGGGGTCCCATTTAAGCTGGAAATTTACCCAAGAAACCATTTCTAAATTAAGAAAAATTTGTCAAGAAAACGAAATAACCCTATTCATGGCATTGGTAGCAGCTGTCAAAATATTACTGTATCGCTACAGTGGTCAACATGATATTACTATTGGTACAGAAATCGCCACCAGAAACCATCCTCAACTGCAATCTCTAATCGGTTTATTTCTCAATACCTTAGTTATTCGTGACCAAATTGAACCCGAAAAAGGCTACAAAAATCTACTCGCAAAGGTTCGTCAAACCGTTACCGAAGCCTTAGAACATTCCGATTATCCCTTTGATATTTTAGTAGAGAAATTAGCTGTTTCTAGAGAAATTAACCGCACTCCCTTGTTTGATACATTAGTCCTTCTGCAAAATTTTGAGCAATCTGTAGGCTTAGAAAATATACAAATAAAATCTCTAGATTCCCTCACCCCGACCAGTAAATTTGATCTATCTTTTGTGTTTAGTGAAGATGAGGAAAAACTCAGATTAGAGCTAATTTATAACACCGACTTATTCCAAGAGGAGAGGATGAAAAAATGTCTCATTCACTTCGATAAACTCTTGAATGAAATGCTATCTAACCCCGCCCAACCCGTCAAAGACATTTCTTTGTTATCGGAGGCAGAAACCGCTTTCATTGCCAATTTTATCAATCCTATTCCTCGCTTAGAAACTCGCACGGTTATCCATGATTTTATTGACCAAGTTGAAGCCACACCGGAGAAAACATCGATAATTTATCCCGGGGGTAAATTTAGCTATCAAGAATTACATGAACTAACTAACTTTTGGGCTTATGCCTTAAAAGAATTAGGCGTGGAAAAAGATAAGGTTTGTGGTGTTCTCCTAGAAGGAGATTATCGTCAGTTAATCGCTATGCTGGCAGTATTTAAAGCCGGGGGAATCTATTTACCTCTACGTTTAGATGAACCAGAGGAGCGCTGGCAACGCATGATGATTAAAACCAGCCCCGAAATTATCTTAGTTGCGGCCGAGAATTTAGAGAAGATTAAACCCCAACTATCCGCATTAGAAAAACCGCCTCATATCCTAGTGGTTAAAGCTCATAAAATTCAGCAATATCATCAGTGGAATGGCATGGATTATCAAGAGTTTCCTTGCCAATTAAGCAACCTGAAACCCGTTCTAGCTATGCCGGATGCTGATGATTCTAATTATATTATGTTTACTTCTGGCTCAACCGGTGAACCTAAAGCAATCTTAGGCAGTCACGGCAGCTTACGTCATTTCATTAATTGGGAAAAACGGGAATTTGACATCAATGAAAATTGGCGCTGTTTACAAATTGCTCAAATTAATTTTGATGCTTATTTGAGGGAAACCTGTGTGACTTTATGCTCAGGGGGAACTCTGTATATTCCAGAGAGTACAGAGCGAGAAGACTTAGAGCTTTTATTACTGCGAATAGGAGAATGGGAAATCAATTTACTACACACTGTCCCCTCGGTAATGCGTCTGTTTTTAAAGATAGGGCGTGGTTTAGTTAATGCACATAATCTCCTGAAAAGTTTGCGAATTTTTGTCTTAGGAGGAGAGCCTTTATTTGTGAAAGAACTGGCTGAATGGCATCAAATTTTTGGCTCTCAGACAGAATTTGTGAATATTTATGGGGCAAGTGAAACTACATTTGTTAAGCATTTTTATCGAATTCCAAACCCTAATAATATTCCCTATGAACGGGTTCCGGGTGGTCAAACTTTGCCAGATGCCGCTTATGCAGTGGTTGATGGAAATCGCGCTAGGGCAATGGGAGAAGTAGGAGAAGTGTTCGTTAAATCCCCCTATTTAACCAAAGGTTATTATCAAGATGAAAGCTTAACTCATTCAGTTTTTGTGCCTAATCCTTTGAATGGGGGGAGGGATATAGTTTATCGTACTGGAGACTTAGGCAGATTGCTTCCTGATCTAACTTTAGAAGTAATAGGACGCAGTGACAATCAAATTAAATTAAATGGGGTACGGATTGAATTAGGAGAGATTGAAGATGTCCTCAGTGGGATTGAGGGAGTAGAAAAAGCCTTAGTTATAGCTAATAAAAAGGAGGAATTAGTAACCGTAATTGCTTATTATCAGGCAGAGGATACAGTTCATCAGGAATATATTCGAGGTAAATTAAAGCAACTCTTACCGATTTATATGCAGCCTAGCTTTTTAATGCGGTTAGAAGCTTTTCCCTTGTTACCCAATGGAAAAATTCATCGTCTAGCTTTGCCAAAACCCGAAGAAAATATTACTCACTTAACTAACCAAGTCCCAGATTTTAATCCACAAGAAGCTTTATTAGCTTCCCTTTGGGGTGAGTTATTAGAAGCAGAAGTGAGTAACAGTAATCAGTCATTTTTTGAACTAGGAGGAAACAGTCTAAAGGCGATGCGCTTAGTGTCACAAATCCGTAATCAATTTGGGGTTTCCCTCCGATTACGGGAAATTTTTACCCATAATACTTTAAAAGAACAAGCTGTATTAATTCAATCCCGACAAAAATGATGATCAACTTACCCCAATCTGACTCAATTAACCCACTGAAAAAACAAAAATATTACGAAGTCTCTCACGGTCAAAGAAGGCTTTGGATTTTGCAGCATATTAGCGAATCTTCTAGCGCTTATAATATTAGGCTTGCCATGAGAATTAATGGCAAATTAGATGTTTCTATATTAACAGCAGCCTTTCAAGAACTGGTAAACCGACATGAAATTCTCAGAACCACTTTTGCCAGTGTTGGGGGCAATATTAAGCAAGTTATTCATGAGGAAATACCCACAGAACAGTTAATCATTTTTAAAGATTTAAGAGGAGAAAAAGATGCTGAACTCTTGGCAGATGATTTAATTCAAGAGTCGGCAAATTTACCTTTTAGTTTAGAAAAGTTGCCCCTTATTCGAGTCTTATTGGTGCAGATTAACTCAGAAGAATTTATCTTTGGTTTGACTGTCCATCATATTATTGGAGATGCACAATCACTTGATATTATCTTTCAAGAGTTTTTTATATTATACTCGGCTTATACTCAACAAAAAAAAGCTGAATTACCCCCTCTTACCCTACAGTATAAAGATTATGCGGCATGGCAAAATCAGTGGTTAGAAAGTGAAGAAGTTAGAGAACAACATGAGTATTGGTGTGAGGTTTTTGCCGAACATCCCCCTATCTTAAACTTACCGATAGACTTCCCTCGACCTCAAGTAAAATCTTCTCAAGCAGCTTCCCACACTTATCAATTTAGTCAGAGTTTTAGCCAACAATTACAAACCTTTGCAACTCAAAATAATACCACTCTATTTATTACCCTACTGACATTCTTTAAAATATTACTCTACCGCCACACCGGCCAGCGTGATTTAGTAGTCGGTATCCCTATTTCAGCACGAAATCATCCTGATTTAGAAAACCAAATCGGATTTTATGTTAACACCTTGGCCCTGAGAACTTTATTACCAGAGGGAGTAACTTTTAGGCAAGTCTTAGCAGCAGTTACTAACACTTGTCTTGATGCCTATGAATATCGTGATTATCCTTTTGATAAATTAGTATCCGCTCTCAATTTAGAACGGGATTTGTCCAGAAATCCCTTATTTGATGTCATGTTTTCTCTACTGGGTAAAGAAAGCAAAACTGTCTTAAAAATTCCAGGTTTGGAACATCAACCCTATCCCCTAAAACCACGCATGGCTCAATTTGATATGACTTGGAGCTTCTTTGAAGATAGTCATAATCTTACATTAGCTATTGAATATGAGCCGGATTTATTTTTGCCTGAAACTATCGCCAGAATGAGTGGTCACTTTTTACAAATTATTGAAAGTGTAATTCAGAATCCCGATTGTCAATTATCTGAGATTAATTTATTAACCCCTGAAGAACGGCATCAATTACTAATAGAGTGGAATCAAACCGAAGTCCCTTATCCTCAACAGTGTCTGCACCAGTTAGTTGAAGAAAAAGTTAGAGATAATCCCGAGGCAATAGCTCTTATTTTTGAGGGCAAAAAATTGACCTATCGAGAGTTAAATAGTCGAGCTAATCAAGTCGGTCACTATTTACAAGAAAAAGGCGTAACTTCAGAAGTATTAGTGGGGATTTTTATTGAGCGTTCTTTTGAGATGATCATCGGAATATTGGGAATTATTAAAGCTGGGGGAGCTTATGTTCCTTTAGATACTAATTATCCCCCTGAGCGCTTGGATTATATGATATCTGATTCAGCTATTTCTCTGTTGTTAACTCAACAATCTTTAGTCCAATTTCTGCCCGAAAATCAAGCCGAAATACTGTGTTTAGATACAGATTGGTCAAGGATAGCCAATTATAGTCAAGAAAATTTGACCTCTTCAGTTACCCCAGAAAATTTAGCTTATGTTATTTACACTTCGGGTTCAACGGGAAAACCTAAAGGTGTGATGAATATTCATAAAGGAATTTGTAATACTCTAAAATATACTATTGATCATTATAATCTTACCTCTGAAGATCGCGTTCTCCAAATTACTGCCTTTAGTTTTGATGTTTCAGTCTGGGAAATTTTCTTGTCTTTAACCTCAGGTGCTACCCTAGTGATAACTAAATCTGATCGCTATAAAGATATAGATTATTTAATAGATTTAATTCTGAAAGAACAAGTGACTTATTTTACTGCTGTTCCCTCAATATTGCGAGTTTTTCTGCAACATCCTAAGAGCAAAGATTGCCACTGTTTAAAACGAGTAATTGTCGGGGGAGAAGCCTTATCTTATGAACTCAATCAACGATTTTTTCAGCAGTTAAACTGCAAATTATATAACATTTATGGACCAACAGAATCCGCCGTTGATACTACCGTCTGGTGCTGTCAGCCCAATTCCCAAATTTCTATTGGGCGCCCCCTTGCTAATGTCCAAGTTTATATTCTCGATAGTTATCTCCAACCGGTTCCTATTGGTGTTGCTGGAGAATTACATATTGGTGGAATGGGTTTAGCGCGTGGATACCTCAACCAAGCTGAATTAACGGCTGAGAAATTTATTCCTCATCCTTTTGCCGAGGGTAAATTATATAAAACGGGGGATTTAGCTCGCTATCTTCCTGATGGAAACATTGAATATTTAGGGCGGATTGATAATCAAGTTAAGCTGAGAGGTTTCCGCATTGAATTAGGAGAAATTCAGACAGTTTTAGAAACTCATCCCGACGTTGAACAGGCTGTTGTGATTATGGGAGAAGATTCGTTCTCTGATAAACGTTTAGTCGCTTATGTAATGAGAAAAGAACCGTTGTTAACTTCTCAGGATATGCGTCGTTTCTTGCAGCAGAAATTACCCGTTTACATGATCCCTTCTGCCTTTGTGATGTTGTCGGATTTTCCCTTAAATCCTAATGGGAAAATAGACTTACATAAATTGCCTATACCGGATGAGACTTCTTTAGTGGAATCACCCTATTTAGCACCCCGCAATCAAACGGAAACTATCTTAGTAAGCCTTTGGCAACAGCTTCTACAAGCTGGCAAGATAGGGGTTAATGATAACTTCTTTGAGTTGGGGGGTCATTCCTTACAAGCTATGAATCTTATGGCTTTAATTTATGAAAAAATCGCCATAGAAATTCCTTTATCAATGATTTATGAAAAGCCAACAGTAGCCGAATTAAGCGATTATATTATCTATGCTCAGGAGATGAATATTCAACCGAAAGAACGTCCTTATGTGGTGTTTAATAAGGAGCAAGAAAAGGCCGTCTTTTTATTTCCCCCCGCTCTTGGTTTCGCTGCTGCTTATGCCAATTTAGCGGAGTATATAACGGATTATGCTCTCTATACTTTTCACTACATTAGCGATGAATTAATGTTAGAAAAATACGCTGAATTAATTGAGGATTTAGCTCAGGATCAAGATATAAAATTAATGGGACATTCCGCTGGCGGATTTTTAGCGATGTTAATGGCTCAACAATTAGAAAGTCGAGGAAGAGTTGTTTCTGATGTCATTTTACTGGATACTTACAGAGGAGGACGTGAGGCTAAAAAAGCTGATATGTCAGAGATTCAAGAAGGGGTTGATGCTTTCTTATTAAATCCCAAACGTCAGGAATTAAGAGGTTACTTTTTAGGGAATCAAAAACTCCGCGATCGCACTTATCATCAAGTGTGGGAATACTTTAATTTTCTTTGGAATTCTGATTTAAAAAATGTACAAATTCAAGGGACTATTCATTTGATTCGTGCTGAGGGAAACTATGAAGCTCAAGATGATTGGACACAAGCAACAAAAGGGGAAAGAATCAATCATTATGCCACCGGTATTCATCGTGAAATGATTGATCCTCCTTATCTTCCCAAAAACGCTCTGATTATCAATAGTATTCTCAACCCAAAAAAGTCGTAACCGTTTAGGTGACGGACGAAATCTGGCAATCTGAGAGACATGGATGAGGAGTACCTAGGGTCTGCTAAAAAAGCTTTTTCAGCAAACCCTAATTAATACCAATTATCCATCGACTGGAAAATTGAGGCATCGGGGAACATAGTTGGATTACCACTTGCATCGATTTTTTGCCGTAATTCTCGCAATTGTTTATTCCCGATGAGAAAATCACTTTCTACTAATTGATAGGGCAGTACATTATTATCCAAAGCATACACTGCCGTGATGCCCGCCGCTACCCCGGAGGACCACTCGAAGGAATGGACACGATAGGCGGCCGCAGCAATATGACTAAGAGCGATACTTTTACCCGCTATCAATAAATTATCGATTTTTTGGGGAATTATAGCCCTTAAAGGTATCTCGAAGGGGTAAGCTTGCCCCTGTCCCCGTCTTTCTCCTGCTTTTTCTGTATTACCCGGTTTTTCGGGGGGATGTTCCGTCATGCAGGGGTGAAAATCAATCGCGTAGTGACCGATACCGACGGAATCGGGGTAAATAGTCGATCGCTTGCGTTTAACGGCCTTATCGGGGGATAATGTGCCATCAAGTACGGAAAATCCCTCTAATCCTGCCAATGTGGCAATTAAGCGCCGATATTCTGCCGGGGAAAGATTTTGACGATAGAAATCACTTTGAAAATTTTGTCGGGAAATATCGATTTCTGTGACGGTAAAACCATCGGGGAAAGTCAGGGAAGGACGACCGATAATCCGTCTTGCTTCCCGAATATAGGGATATTTTGACAAACCGTGAGCAGTACCCATGGGAGAATCAAAACCGGAGAGATAACGGTTATTCAAATGGGGAACTTTTACCCCGTCTCCTAACTGGGAATCGGTGGTTCCTTCTACTAACCAATAATAGTAGGAAATGGCGTGTTCTTCGCCCCTCGCGAGGGTTTCGGTGCGTAATCCTCCCATCCATCCCCCGGGAGATAACTGTCCTAACTCTTGCAACTGTTCACGGGTGTAGATAAAGTTATCCTTCCCAGTCCCCGGACGGTAATCATTTCCCCAGGTCCAATTCTGCATGGAGATATCCCCCGGGACGGGTTCGGTAAAAGTAATTCCCCCAAAGGTTTTCTCTTTACCCAGTTGTGGACTCCAGATACGACGATAGGTGAAAACAAGGTCAAAATCGGCTAATCGCGGCAATTCATAGCTAAAATAGGGGGCATAGCGTTCATAATAAACAGGTTTCTCGTGGGTTTGTGGTTTTTCTGTTTCCTCCATGGCGAAGGTATAGGTAAAGCCTTGGGTACAGTAGGGGTCGCCAGTGACGCTAGAGGAAGAAGGTTCGAGATAACTGCGCTTATCGACACCTAAACGGTAGGGAATATCTGATAATCCGATTATTTCCCCGGTTTCGGTCGCTTCAATCACATACCAATCTGCTAATTGATTCGGTTGGGAGGATTTGGGGACAAAACGGAGGATTTTCTTATCAAAACGGGGAGAATTTTCGTAGCGATAGATATCCTCCATTTTTTGCGATAAAAACTCGGTATTTAGGGGAGGAGTACCTTTTGCGGGACTATGTTGAATAGCAATTACACTGGTAATCTGTTGACCGGTGCCGCGATTGGGTAAAGTTTCAATATTTAATTCTTTGACTACCGTGGAGGGAAACCATTTCAGGGTTCCTTTGCCTTTTTTGGCAGCGTCTTCTAACTGTTGAAATAATAATTTATGTCCATCAAAAGGCAAAAAACAAGACCCGCTTACCCAACATTCTCCGGGGTTGCGTTTCCCGTAATGCTTTCTAATTCTTTCCCTAAATTCTAGATAACCTTTCGGGAAAAATAATTTTTCTCTTTGTGTCCGTCTTTCATCTAATGCGGAGGTTCCCTGAGAAGATATCTGTCCCCCCACCCAGTCGGTAATCTCGGTTAAACAGACGGTTTTTCCTAATAATAAAGCTTCGTAGGCTGCACCGGCACCGGCTAAACCACCACCCACCACCAGAATATCACAGCCGACGCTTTGATCCGGTTCTCGCGGGGGGGCTGCTAGGGTGAGAGGAGTGAAAGCTTGTAGGAGAAATAATCCCAGAGAGAGGGATTTAAGAGGAGTAAAGTGATGATTGAAAATTTTAGGGGACATTATTGACAAATATCAATGTTATGGCTGAGAGTTTCCTCTTTCTTTGAAGAAGTAGCCAGAGCATCTGTTCCTGTAATCCTGATGTTTTTTTTGGGTGGTCTTGAGAACTTTGTAGCTTGATGCTGGCTTTTGAGAGATTATACACCTTCAGGCTGACACTCGATCGCTTTTCTGGAAATGTTTCGACAAAGATATCCTGATTCTGTCTCATTCCCTTTGTTATACTAAATCCGTTGAGTAACGCACAGAAAACGGGTTTCTCCGAGAAACCCGTTTTCTACTCATGCAAAAGGCAAAACGGAGAATAAATAATCAGTTTTTAATAACTGGATTTAGTATTATTCCCTGTCATCCTTGCTAAGTTAAATGCAAAACAAACCCGGGTAAGACATCTTCCCCAGATAAAGTAGCAGGTAAATTAATAATTTCCACACCGCTATTTAGTCGGTAGATTTCCACCTGCTGCTGTTGAGGATTAATCAACCAACCCAAACGTAAACCACTGGCTAAATATTCGCGCATCTTTTCCCGTAAAGAGATTAAGGAATCAGTACGAGAACGTAATTCAATCACAAAATCGGGACATAAAGGTGGGAACTTTTCTCGCTCTTCTGCGCTCAAAGCTTCCCATCTTTCCCGTTTTATCCAAGCAACATCAGGAGAACGATATCCTCCCTTTGGTAAACGAAAAATTGTCGAAGAACTAAAGACTTTACCAGAATTACTTTGACGATTCCAAATCGTTACATCAGCAATTAAATCAGCTTCTCGATTACCACTATTTCCACCCACGGGAGGCATAATTAATAATTCTCCTTTTTGATTACGTTCTAAATTCCATGTTTGATTAGCCTGACAGAGATGATAAAATTGTTCATCGGTCAGATTAACTGCATCGATATTTAACACTACAGTTTCCATAATCGCTTCTCCTTCTTGCTGCTTTATAAGAATGGCTATATCGTTGATTCATCTCAACCTATTTACCTAATTGACTCTCTAAAAATTCTGGCCAATCGGGATTAGTAGTGTCTAGGGAAATTAGATAGGGTTGTTCCCTTTCATTAAAAGGTTCTGTTTTCTCAATTTGGGCATTTAAAACCTCGATAGTAGCATCAGAAATATCGCCTTTTCTAGCGGCAATCCGTTGTTTTAAAACTTCTATAGGTGCGTGACAATGGACAATATGAAAAGGAATCTGTAAATTTTGGGCATAGGTTAATAAGGGTTCTCGCCAAGCATATTTATCGTAGCGTGCATCGAGAATAACCGGATAACCTAAAGCTATTAAAATTCGGGCTAATTCCGCCAGTCTAGCGAAGGTTTTTTGACTCATTTCGAGACTATATATGTCTAGACTTCCTGTTTGATTTAAGTCAATTCCAGCCAAATGTTTGCGAACTGCATCGGAACGAATCTGAATAGCATTAAGATTTTTAGCAATTACTTTCCCTATGGTACTCTTACCCGAGCCAGAAAATCCCGACATCAGAATTAATCTCGGTTTCTGCGGTTGTGTGTACTGCCAAGCTAATTGATAATAATCCTGTGCATCTGCTTTAATTTTCTCAGAAAAAGTGTCACCATCAAGCAGAAAACTATTGACTTTTGCCCTCACATACGCTTGTCTAGTCAGGTAGAGAGGCAAGACTTTTAAACCCTCCCAGTCTGCGGTTTGTTCTAGATAAGTATTGACAAATAAATTAGCGAAATCTTCTCTCCCCCTAGCGGTTAAATCCATGACTGTAAAAGCAATATCATACATGACATCAACGAAGCGAAAAGATTCATTAAATTCTATGCGATCAAATAATTGTATTTCTCCCTGCCACTGACAGATATTATTTAAATGTAAGTCGCCGTGACATTCGCGAATCATCCCTTTTATTTGTCTTTCCTCTAACCAATCTCGGTGTTCTGCGAAGAATTTATCTGTATAAGCTTTTGTTTCATCGTATTGTTTTTGGGTTTGAACAAAATTAATATATTTCTCGGTTTGTTGGTAGTTTTCATCAAAAGCTTGTTTAATAACTTCTAAATTGCCAAATTGAGTAATATAGGAATTAGTCACAGCTTGTCGATGAAATCCTGCCACTTTTTCAGCCAAAGATTTTATAGCTTTTTCCGTTAGTTCTCCCCGTTCAAAAACTTTACTCAGTAAACATTCTTGGGGAAACTGATTCATTTTTAAAACGTATTCGATCGCTTTTCCTTCTCCATTTAAACTTATGCTACCCTGTTGATCATTAATTGACAAAACTTCTAGATAGATATTATCGGCGACTTTTTTATTTAACTCTAGTTCCTGTTCTAGATAATACTTTCTCTTTTCTAAAGTGGAGAAATCTAAAAAATTATAATTAACTGGTTTCTTGACTTTATAGGCATAATCTCCTGTCAAGAAGATAATTGAAGCATGGGTTTGGATAATTTCAACGGGAATTTTGACAGAATGAGGATAAAAGTCAGGATTTTTTAATTCTTCGATTAATCGATTGCTATCCATAGCGAGAACTCCTATCGGTTGCATCTCATTTGTATAAATTTACTAGGTTGGGATTTTTCCAGGAAAACCCTCAGCTAAAATTGGCTGTTATTTCCGATTTTATCACTTAATCTTTGACTCTTGGGGGATTCTACCCCCCAAACGCTGGAAAGCATTAGCTTTGCAAGTGGGATGCTTACACGGGGTTTTTCATACATTTGTACCAGTTTAAGGATGACTGATAATTGCTGATTGTCGGTAAGCTGTTGACTATCTAAATTACTCGTTAAGACCCCCTAAAAGCGGGGTCAGCTTTAAGCCAAGGAATTAGGGGTACAGTTAGTTTGAGATAATTTTGATGCTGACTATTCCTTCTTAAGTTATATTTATAAATATCCCCTCGACAGCTTGAAGATCGAACCTTTATCCAATCTTTACCATCAAAAACCGAGCATTTAGCCATGTTATCGACTATAATCGGCCTAGTACAGAATTTGAACAGGTACAAAGATTTTGGGTTACTCAGGCCTTGAAACCAGAAGATGTGACGCAATTGCCGTTAAGGAACTGTTCCGAATCACACCCAACACTTTATTGAGAAAATAAATTAAGTCAAAGACGAATAAGCCATGACTTTTTGAGGGAGCATATTAACTTATATTTTGTCGAGGTACCGAAAAAATGATTAATGGTTCATCCAATTCCCGTTATCTCCTCATTGTGGAAGATCCTCAAGGGAGAAGAACAATTACCCTAGAAGACATGAAATATTCTCTCGGCCGTAAGTCCGATAATCAAATTGTTCTTCGCTCCAAATACGCGTCTCGCTATCATGCGACTTTAATTAAAAAGAGTATTGATCGCCAAAATTTTTCCTATTGGATTCTTGATGGTGATTTAGAAGGGAATAAAAGTCATAATGGTATTTATGTCAATGGGTCTAAATGCTTGGTTCATGAATTAAAAGATGGTGATTTAATTAACTTTGGCTGTGATATAAATGCCAGTTTTCATTTAATAGCCAGTCAAGAAAAAATAGAGCAAGCACCGGTTAAAAGTTCAGGACAGCTACGAGTGGATCTGACGGAAAATGAAGCAAATTATAGCCAGGATAACCTCCACACGAAAAGTACCCTAATTCTCCATCATTCCCCATCCCAGACCATTAGTTTTGATAACAGGACTCAAGAGGAATCTTTCCTAGATATTCTCACGAATTTGCCTAACCGTTCTCTCTTTAATGAATATCTGTCAAATGCTATTAATAATGCCCAGAAAAGTAATCAAATGCTCGGTCTGTTATTAGTGGATGTAGAGCGGCTAAGAAATGTCAACAATCGATTAGGTTATCGACTGGGAGATAAGCTATTAAAAATCGTCAGTGAACGGTTAAGAAAAAATTTGAGATCGGGGGATATAGTCGCTCGTTGGGGAGGGGACGAATTTATTATCCTGCTGCCACAAATTAATAATGCTAATGATCTGGAAAAAGTTAGTCAAAGAATTATTAAAACCCTAGAAAATAATTACGAAATCGAAAATCACTCCCTAGCCGTGCGATTAAATTTAGGTTCAGTTATCTGTCCCCCCGTCGGCACAGACAGAAAAATAATTTTACAGAAACTGGAGGAAAATTTAGTAGCGGTCAAGAATAATATCAACAATAATAACTCCAGGATAGAGTCAGTTAATGTTCACCCTAAAAATACTCGTAGTTCTAAAGTTGAATATTTTCTCTATCAGGCAATCAGAAATAATGAATTAGCTCTTTACTATCAACCGCAAGTTAATATGACTCAGGGACAAGTGGAAGGGTTAGAGGTATTATTGCGCTGGTTACACCCTCAATTCGGATTAATCGCTCCTAATCGTTTCTTACCCTTAATCCAAGAAAGCGAGTTAATCCTTGAGCTTAATCGTTGGGTACTGAAAAATGCCTGTCAACAAGCACAAATATGGCAGCAGCGAGGATTATTATACACTCCCATCTCGATCAATCTGTCCCCGCACCAATTGCGGGATCCCCAGTTGCTCACCATCCTCAAAGAAGTCTTGACTGAAACCAAAATCGGGACTTTCTTTCTGGAGATGGAAATAACCGAAACAAGTTTACTAGAAAATAGCAGCGAAACTGGTCGAATTCTTGGGGATTTGCAGGAATTGGGTATTAGTATCACCCTTGATGATTTTGGCAGCGGTTACGCGTCGATCGCCTATCTCGGTCAATTTTCCGTTAAAAAACTGAAAATAGAGCAATCTTTAACGAAAAACCTGAGTAATAATCCCCAAGATACCCGTTTTATCTCGTCATTGTTGGCGATAGCGAAAAGTTTTAACTTAATAGTGATCGCCAAGGGAGTAGAAACCCAACAACAATTAGAAATCCTGCAAGAATTAGGTTGCGAGAGAATGCAAGGCAATCGCATCAGTGGCCCTCTAGCAGTGGAGGAAATGACTAAATTTCTCCACATCCACCGCAGCCTGTCAGTAATCAGTGATCAGTGATCAGTTACCAGTTATCAGCTCTGGGTTTTTAGTCAGGGGTATTAAGTGAGGAGGATGAAATAGCATTAACAGTGCTGTCCTTTCACTGATCACTGTTTACTGATAACTGATTACTGATAACTGATTTTGGTCACTGATTCCGGTATGATCTGAACAGAGAATCTAGGATCAAATACCTACTCATCGAAAATTTGGGTCTGAAACCCCGTCGTTCTACGAAGGCTTTAATGTTAAATATTATCACATTTTAGAAATATATTCTAAAATGTGAGGTAAGGTAAAAGCCTATTCGTTTCGATTTTACCCCCCACCCGAACAAGAGTCGCTATTTCGGCGCACTTTGGGCTGTGTAAGATTGGTTTACAATAAAGCTCTCCATCTCAGAACACAAGCTTGGTATGAAAGACAAGAAAGAGTAGGCTACGCTCAAACTTCTTCAATGTTGACCGATTGGAAAAAGCAAGAAGAATTAGACTTTCTCAATGAGGTAAGCTGTGTACCTTTACAACAAGGGTTAAGACATTTACAAACAGCTTTCACTAACTTCTTTGCTGGTCGTACTAAGTATCCTAACTTTAAGAAAAAACATCAAGGAGGAAGTGCCGAATTTACCAAATCAGCCTTTAAATTT
>NZ_JAPZSR010000470.1:0-7629 GCF_027531875.1 Microcystis sp. LE19-84.1B
CCCCTTCCATATGTTAGGTGTAGCTGGTGTGTTCGGCGGTTCCTTGTTCAGTGCAATGCACGGTTCCCTAGTAACTTCTTCCTTAGTGCGTGAAACCACTGAAATCGAATCTCAGAACTACGGTTACAAATTCGGTCAAGAAGAAGAAACCTACAATATCGTTGCCGCTCACGGTTACTTCGGACGTTTAATCTTCCAATACGCTTCTTTCAATAATAGCCGTTCTCTGCACTTCTTCTTAGGTGCATGGCCGGTAATCGGTATCTGGTTTACCGCAATGGGTGTTAGCACCATGGCGTTTAACCTCAACGGTTTCAACTTCAACCAGTCGATTCTCGATTCTCAAGGTCGTGTAATTGGTACTTGGGCCGATGTGTTAAACCGCGCTGGTATCGGTATGGAAGTAATGCACGAGCGTAACGCTCACAACTTCCCCTTAGACTTGGCTAGTGGTGAACAGGCTCCTGTGGCTCTGATTGCTCCTGCTATCAATGGCTAATTCCTAGTCTGAACGAAAAGGCACTCCCGCGAGGGGGTGCTTTTTTGTGGCTGTGGTTGCTAGAATATAAATCATCTTCTGTCAAGATTGCCAACCAAGACCATGAAACCCTCAATGATTATTGGCGAGTATTATAAAATTGTAAAAAAATTGGGCGTGGGTGGATTTGGAGAAACCTATATAGCTGAAGATTTACGGCGTTTAGGAAGTCAATGTGTTATTAAAAAGCTTATATTTAAAAGCAATAACCAAGATGAACTTAAAAAAGCGCAGGAGTTATTTTATCGAGAAGCTAAAACGCTAATGAATTTAGGCAAACACGATCAAATTCCTTATTTAATTGCCTATTTTTCAGAAGATCAAGAATTTTATTTAGTTCAAGAATATATAGAAGGTGATTCGCTGGAAGATGAAATTAGCTCTCGCGGAAAATTCGAGGAACAGGAAGTCATTGAATTTTTGCTAGGGATTCTCCCCGTTTTAGAATACATCCATAAAAAACAAGTAATTCATCGAGACATCAAGCCATCGAATATCTTGCGTCGGGATCGAGATAAAAAAATTATTTTGATTGATTTTGGAGGAGTTAAAGCACCTCTTTTATCCAGTTCACAATTACCGAATTTATCGGGAGGGAATCTAACTAAAATTTTTACCAGTGGTTATACGCCAAAAGAACAAATGGACGGTTATCCAGAATTCAATAGTGATATTTATGCTTTGGGAATGACTGTTATTAAAGCTTTAACTGGTATTGAACCAAAAGATATATCTCGTAATTCGAGTACCAAAATGCTCGCATGGAGAACAAAGGCTAATAACGTGGGGGATCAACTAGCGGCTATTATCGATCGAATGATTCAAGAAAACCACACAGATCGCTATACAAATGTAGAGGAAATTCTTGAAGACTTGCATCATTTAGGAAAAACAGTAGTTATCAATAATAGTCGAGTCAGTGTTCTTCGTTCGGCGATCAATACCCAGATTCCTATGGTCAATATACCTCTGGGCAAGTTTTTGATGATATTAGTCATGATCACAGGATTTATCTGGGGTTTTAATCTACTTCGAGCAATATTCTTCGATTCGCCTCCGCCTCCGCCTCCTCATCAGAAGCCGAGCGAGTCCCCAATTCCAAACCCATCTCCTAGTCCTTCTTCGCCAGACCCCGAAAACGAGGGAGGGATTTTTCTTCGTCCCGATAATCTAAAGAAGAACTAGGCTAGAAAAGCACATCTAATCGTCTGGCTTGATAAGGGAAAGAAATAAAACGATTCTTTTGGTTTCTATGTGTAAACGGGGGTCTATACTGATATTTTCTTTTTTCAAAATAGTCCTAAAAGTATTATTCAGTAACCATTTCACCTTACATAAACAAAAATTATCACACAAAGTAGAGAAGAGCCATGACACGTCAATTTCATCAGATTATGCCACTGTTGGGATTATTGATTAGCTTGTTAAGTCTCTATACCGCCCAATATAATCTGCACTTTGCTTGGAAAAATCTAGTCATGAATTGTCAATCTCATCGCCACCTAGAAATTTGTCGAGATGTTCTACCGACTATAGAGGTTCCCGATAAACTTCTATTCCTTCGCACTGAAGAGAATAAACGAGAAGGGTCGATCGAGCCGTCAGAACCCCTCTTTTTGCCGACTGATTCCTACCGAAAGCCGATCAGAGTACCTTGATTTTGTCAGAAAATCTTGACAAAACGAACACGGATGCAGAAATTGTTGAGTTAAGCAGAAATTGTTGAGTTAAGATGATTTTATATTATCCTTAGTGCTGGAGGGTTTTAACGTTGAATAGACTCAAGAGGTTCGCAATAGTTCTTGTAGCGGGAGTAGTCGGATTTTCGGTCTTATTTTCTCAGCCGATTTTCGCAAAAAACCCGCCAGTGAGGTTTCAGTGTCAAACTCTCAGTAATGGTGTTCCCGCTACTGTCGCTACTAGCCCGCAATGGCAGAACCAACCACGTCAATTGATTCGGTGGTTAGAACCGTTAGCGAGAGAGGCTGGGTACACGCCGCTACGACGCTGTCGAGAGGTGAGTAATCGTCTTAATAAACAGTTCAGCAAAGGGGCTCAATATATAGGGCATGGTTATATCAACGGAAATCCCGCACTTTGTACTACTAATAAAGAGGGAGCGAAATGTAGAGAAGAGCAGCTTCTGTGGACGCTTAATGGAAATATTTACGGATTTGAGAATGGCAGTGGTGGGAAAGAAAGCCCTAGTCAGTTATTAGACGACTTGTTCGCTCTCCAAGATAGAAACGTTTCTGGGCGGCCTCTCAAGCAATGTGGTAATAAGTCAACCTTCGTTAACATTATGGCGGTTTTACGAGGTGAAGAGAAGGTGGCCAGAGAAGTGTGTGTTTCGCAGTAATCATGAAACTTAGAAAATTTATCGTTATCTTTCTGTTAACTTGCATGGTGTTGTTCACCATGCAAGCTTTTTTATATCCTATCGAGGCACAAACTTCTAATGCTGATGAGCAACCCTCTATAGGGAAGATGGATGAAGATATGATAAGGGATATCGCTAGATTGATCACCGTAAGAGTTTACACAGTTTTATGGGAAAAATGGCCATTTACAACAGACGACAGCGGTTCGGGAGTTATCGTTGATAGACAAGAAATCAAACGGAAAAATAGTCAAAGCATCTACAATTATTTAGTCTTAACAAACGCCCATGTCTTATCTAGAAGTGGCAAATTTTATATTCAAACTCATGAGGGTTTCATTCATAGAGGAAAAATTCATCCCAAGGCTAAATTCGAGCAAATGGGGGTAAAAGCTGATCTAGCCTTGTTATGGTTCGAGAGTCCTTATCAATACGAAACAGCCATTAAAAAAACCTCGGAAAATTTGCCAGATAAAAGTGACTTTTTTGTGACTGGATTTCCCTGTAAAGTAGGTGCAGTTCCTAGTACTGATTGTCCAGCAGAATTTCTTTTTACCAAAGGCAAAGGATGGGTTATTGATCGCTATCTAAAGGACGGATATCAATTGGCTTTTACCAATGACACCGAGGAAGGAACCAGTGGAGGTGCAATTCTCGATCATCAAGGGCATTTAGTAGGAATCAATGGAAGAGGAAAAACCACGGCTGATGCCCCACAAAATAGATACGCAGATGATAAAAAAGTTCCGTTCATTATTCAAGACAATGCTCCCTTATCTTTGGGATTACCTATTGATTGGTATTTATCCCTCAATTCCCAGCAATTATTTAGAGATTTACCGACCTCCACGCCTCAATTAGAACCGATCGGATTTTTGTCCCCACCTCCTTCCGTCAAATCAGAAACTCGTGGGGTAAGTAAGTTAAACCCCATGACTGCTGTTGATCGGCTAACTCTTGAACAAAAGTTGAACATGATCTTGGTACTATCGGGGGTATTGCCTTTGATAGTATTGATTCTGATAATATTAGTAGTTTTGACAATCCTTAAAAATAGAATCGAAAATTTTTGGATTTATTTTCATCCAATAGGAATAGCAACATTTCAGATAGAATCGAACCACAAAATTAAAATTTTTATATCAAATTCTGAAAAGGTAGTCGATTTTACTACAAATAAGCCCATAAAATTGCCAGCTGCACAGAACTGTCAAATAATACTTACTTCCTTAAGTTTGGGAAGCCATCAAAACAAAAATATTATCCCCAAAATAGTAGATAATAACCAAAACTATTATCGATACGGGCTAGAAGAGGGAGAGAAAGATCAAAAAGTTATTTATAAAATTCTTCGTCGAGGCAAAACTCTTAAACTGATACATACTAGGTCTAAAATTGAAACTGTTACCGTTAAATTTGAATTTCAGGATAACACTGGTCAATAAAAAATCTTTTGAAAATAAGGAATATTACTCACGAAAGCAAAGTAAAAAACATGAAGTATCGAGCTATTTATACTATTTATTTATCAATTATTTTATGGGGTATATTGGTAGGCTGTGAAAAAAACGGCAATATGCCGCAAGAGCATGAGGTAAATTCATCAGTAATTTCCGAAACATTAAAAAAATCTACTGTGTATATAAAAGGAATAGGAACGGGTATAATCATCGGGTCCGATTCTAATGATTACTATGTGCTGACCGCCAAACACGTAGTAGATAATCTATTGAATCTATCTTCAAAGGAAATCGTTACCTATGACAATCGATTCTATCCGATCCAAAAAATTATCGTAGATAGAGAATTAGACCTAGCCATTGTTAAATTCACTAGCGATGTCGATTATCCTAATGTCACTTTAAATCCCAATATTTCTCAAGGTCAAGCAGTCTCGGTATTAGGTTGGAGATATTGTTCTGGAAAACCAAAAGAGGAGTTGACACTCGGAGCTATAGAGCAGATCGTCCGCTCCGATCAAGAGTACACCGAAAACGATAGAAAGCTTTTAGAGAATCTCGACGATCCAAAAAAACACTTTCAAGAGGGAAATCGAGTCAAATATACAAATCCAACGATTGAAGGAATGAGTGGGGCTGGAGTCTTTAACCAAGATGATCAAGTGGTGGCTATTCATACCACGGCTGGAACCTATGAAAACAGTACAGAAAACTGTTCGGTGTTAGATAGTACCCATAGTCCTAACTGGGGAATTCCGGTCGAGGTTTTTTTAGATTCTGCATTATCTCGCGGAATTCCGCTCAAAACGATCAAAGCTTCTCCTTACCAGAAGGAAAATCCTTCCCCGCAGAATATCAAGGAACAATCAAATGATCCGATCTTTAAAAGACCGAAATCACTAAATTAATCTAATTTGTTTGACCTGTACTCTTTGCTGTTCATCAGCCTAACCTTTAGGGGGTGAAAACGGCATTCACAGGAACAAGCAAATTCTGTCTTTGATTGAACGGTATTTTGGATTGGTTGTCCCGTACATAGCGGTTCTCACATCTGTGTGGCACAGTTAAACCTTTACTGATTAAACTTTTCACCATCGACAGGCCTCTTGCGAACAGGAAACGCTATAATAACCTTCCTTGACCAGTAGCATAGTCTAATTGTTCTGAATCGGAGCGCTCCAACATAGCGCTTCTGTAGCCGTTATCACATCGACTCCTCTAGCTCTTAAAGCCGCTACAAGGCTCTGAACCATCGAGTCTTTATCTAAATATAATGTCAGTATGACTATTTATTTAACTTAGATTGAAGCCACTCCTGTTCAAATTGTTTCACCTCGGCTTCTTCCTGAGCTAAATCAGTTTCAATTTCTTCCCTGTTGGCATGATAGTAAGTTAGAGCCGCATAAACTTTGGCTAAATCTAAATGGGGATGTCCCATCCGGTTTAAAATTTCTTCAGGAGTCAGCCCTAATTTATACCAAGAAACGAGGCGGCGCACTGTCACTCCTGTCCCGGCAATTGTTGGTCTTCCTCCTCGAATTTCAGGAGAACAATCAATTAAAGTTCCAATTTCAATTGTTGTCGTAGTCATTATCCAAATCATTAATAAATTTGCCGGCTCTTCTCGACTTTGTGGGATCATTTTTGCTTATGGAACGTGAAATGCTTACTGGGAAAGACTTTTAGGACTATTTTGCGGATATTCTATCAGTATAGACCTCGTTGCCACACAGAAACCAGAAGAGCCATTGGCCTTTTAATTATATCACAATAACGGTTTAAAATAAAGCTAACATTTTTAATTTAGCAATTATCATTTTTAGACACAGCAAGTCTTTTAGTGATTTAAAGAACATTTTAAAGGGGGATTTTTGGGCAACTTTGGATGTACTATCACGTCAAAAGCCTGAAGACTCGTGAAATGAAATTCGCAATCCCATTGAATTTTATCCCGTATTATGCGAACTAACCCCCAAAAGCCTTGCTACAGGGCAAATTTAGAATTGCTATTCTCAAGGAGATTTCCGTGATCGCAGTTTTAAAATGTCCCTCAAATAGAGAAGAATCAGAGGAAAGCTTATCCAGTCAAGTTTTGAGCGAAAGCGACCACAATCTCAGATATCTTGGGGAGTGTTGCAAAAATGAGGCATAAAGCCTCTTTTTAGGTGATTTATGGACAAGATAGTCGATCTGTAAAAACGCATCAACCTGACGCAAGAAAAATTTATTTTTGTAAATAATAATTTCAACTCGCTCGCTACTAGCATAGGATAGAAACGTCGAATTTTGAGGAGGAGTGACGATGAAAGACAGTTCTATATTCCGACGTTTCCCGCAGCTATTCGCGGGTTTGTCGGTGCTATCGATCGCTCTCGTCTTGAGTTCCTGGATAGCGGCGCGCTCCCTCTTAGCGGTGAAACGGGCCAGCGATGTTTTTGTCGTGACTGGTTCGGCAAAAAGGCCGATTACATCCGATTATATTCTCTGGCGTTTATCGGTTTCCAGTCAACAACCCACCGCCCGCGAAGCCTATCGCGATCTGATCCGGCAAACCGAGCGGATACGAGCTTATCTCAAAGAAAAACAAGTTCCTGACGACGCAATCACCACCAACGCGATCGAGACAATGCCGATTCCTGAAGTAACGACTAACGGCCAGGAAACTGGGCAAATTCTCGCCTATCGCCTCAGCCAACGCTTCGAGATTCGAGCGGGGGATGTGGCCCGTTACACGGAACTTTCTAGGCAGGTAACGGAATTGATCGAGGAGGGAATTAACCTCGTCTCTGAACCCCCCCAATACCTTTACACCCAACTGGATAAGCTGCGGGTGGAAATGGTGGCGGCAGCGACCAAGGATGCGAGAGCGAGGGCTGAGGCGATCGCCAGTAGTACTGGCAGTCGGGTGGGAAGGGTGCGCGATGCGACAACGGGAGTTTTTCAGATCACCTCGCGCAATTCCACCGACGTGAGCGATTCGGGAATTTACGACACTTCCTCGATCGACAAAGATATTACCGCGGTCGTTTCGGTGACGTTCGGGATCGAGTGAATTACCACAATCCTTACTGCTTCCAGACAGGGGATCATCTGTGCTAGAGCTAGACTGGACGTTGACATCCTCGCCGCCCTAAAAGTGCGGCGATTCCTAAACCTCACGATTTAAGTTTCTGCTTCCACCACCGTCGCATACCACAGTTAAAAAACCATGTACTGTCTTACACAGAGTCCACAGACTTTCGCCCCATTTC
>NZ_JAPZSR010000064.1:0-4584 GCF_027531875.1 Microcystis sp. LE19-84.1B
ATTATGATGAACCCTGGAAAGAAGCATTAAGTCTAAGGCGTAGGGTGCGTTAGGCGGCTATCAATTCCGTCAAAAAACCAAAATTAACAAGCCGCCGTAACGCACCACCTCTATCATTAAATTGGTGCGTTACGCTATCGCGCTTCACACCCTACTGGACTTTATCTAAGTGTCTAAGGCGTAGGGTGCGTATTTGCGGCTATCAATTCCGTCAAAAAACCAAAATTAACAAGCCGCCGTAACGCACCACCTCTATCATTAAATTGGTGCGTTACGCTATCGCGCTTCACACCCTACTGGACTATTATTAAATCTGTAGGGTGTAGGGTGCGTATTTGCGGCTATCAATTCCGTCAAAAAACCAAAATTAACAAGCCGCCGTAACGCACCACCTCTATCATTAAATTGGTGCGTTACGCTATCGCGCTTCACACCCTACTGGACTATTATTAAATCTTTAGGGTGTAGGGTGCGTTAGGCAGCTACCAATTCCGTCAAAAAACCAAACAACTCAAATCACCAAGAAAACGGGTTTCTTCGAGAAACTATTTAGAAAATAGGTTTCTTTGAGAAACCCGTTTTCTTGTAATGGGTTAAATCCGATCGCTGGGGGGTTGCCGCTCTAATTTTTCCAAAATTCGCTTGAGCAAGACACTATAAACAGGTTCGCCACCTAGAATATGAGCGGTGATGGCAGCACAGATACAAGTTAGTAAAATCGGCAGTGCCACCAAAAAATTATCAGTCAATTCCATCACCAACATGACGGCGGTGAGGGGAGCGCGGACCGTGGCCGCCACTAATCCCCCCATCCCAGCGACGGCAAAAACCCCGGGTTGGGGCAGTTGACCGGGAAACCAAGCATCGCACACTTGTGCCAGCCCTAAACTGAATAGAGTGGCCAAGGCTAACATCGGGGCAAAAATCCCGCCAATTTCCCCGGAACCATAACAAATCATTGTCAGGAGAAAGCGCCCTAAGAAAACCAGCAGCAAGACCGCTCCTGGAGCTTCACTATTAAAAGTCCAGATGACCGATTCATCGCCACTGCCAACTAAGGGAGCGTAGCGCCAACCGAGCCAACCGATCGCACTTCCCACCAATAACCCCAGCAGTTGGTAAGGAAGTCCCCGCAGCCGGCCAAACCAGTCTAGGGAACGAAACAGGAAAAAATTAAAATAATAGCCAACGATTCCAAGCCCAACCCCCAAAATCACGAACATCCAGAGAGTATCTAGAGGAACTCTCTCGAAATGGGTGATTTTCATGAAACCCTCTTGACCCACAAGCAGCCTGAGGACAATGGCCGCCGTGATAGAGGCAACCATCACTGAACGGTAGGACAAGATCCACGAGTCAAATTTGGGGCGCACTTCTTCGGTGACAAACAAGATACCGGCGATCGGGGCATTGAAAGCTGTAGTTAATCCTGCTCCTGCTCCCGAAGCGATCAGGATACGCGCCTGTTCAGAGGAGGCCCCGACGAAAGCAGCCACCATCTTACCGATAGCGCCTCCGATTTGAATGGTCGGCCCTTCAAAACCAGCAATCATCCCCGCCCCAATGGAGAGCATTCCGCCAAAAAACTTGACCGGCAGGACTCGCCGCCAGTCGAAGGGCAAGAGGTTGTCGAGCGCCCCTTCAATCTGGGGAATGCCGCTGCCAGCCGTATCCGGCGCTACCCTCCGCACCAGCCAGAAGCTGGCATAGACCATCCCCCCGGCTACTAGGCTAGGGATTAACCAATTCAGAATCGGGTAATCAGCCAGAGCAGCAGCCAGTTGTTGCCGTTGCTGGAGGATGTGGTGTACGGTCATCCGAAAGCCAGTACCCACTAAACCAGCTAGAATGCCAACAATTGCCGCCCACAGGACAACCCGGTTGAGCCGGTGCTTGGCCTCTAAAAATCGGGCCGGAATGTTGCCCAAGATATCCAATGGGGATGTGGGACCAGAATCGCTCTCTGCCATAGAAAAGGATGAGTAACTGTTGGTTTAAGGTTAACATTGAGAGTATCAATAGTCTGCCCAGACATCTTCCCCGACAACCGGGTAGTTTCAAAAATGAAGCATAAAGTATTTTTTTAGGTCCGGCGCCTGACCCTCTTTCACTCTTTTCTTTCCTTCACCTTGGCAGTAGTGGTTAGGGACTTGCGTGGGAATAATATCCCAACCAGAAAATCGCTCTGTAGAAGAATCAGACCAGCCAGATGGCACATTATCAAAGCGCAAGTCCCTAACATCTCGAAGGCTCTCGCCCTACTTAGGGTGATCAGCAAACCTGATCGATCGGAGGGCGCAAGCATTGCGCCCCTACAGTAACGGATTTTGTCCACAATGTAGGGGCGAACTGCGTTCGCCCAAAAGGTACATTATCAAAGCGCAAGTCCCTAATCAGTGAAAAGAAAGCTCCGCACTTGCCACTTATTACTGTTGACTGAAAACTCAAATCTGATAACTGATCCCTGATCACTGATAACTGATATATGTCTAATAGTTGGTGGGAAATTACGGTTTTGTGCGAACCTAGTCTCGAAGAAGCGGTTTTCTGGAGACTGGAAGATTTTGGCTGTTCGGGAACGGCCACTGCTAAAAAACAATCCTCTTTGGAGGTTAAGGCCTATATACCAGAAATTAAAGCGCAATTGCCCGATTTAGAGGCACTAAGCCTCTGGTTAAAGCAGGATGCTTTGATTTTAGGTTTTCCCGAACCTGTCAGCCATTGGCAGTTAATGGACGAGGAAGACTGGGCCAGCAGTTGGAAACAACATTGGCAAATTAGCGAGATCGGCGATCGCTTTTTGATCTGTCCCGCTTGGTTAAATCCCCCGGAAAATAACCAGAGATTGGTGATTAAAATTGACCCCGGTTCCGCTTTTGGCACGGGAACCCACCCCACCACCCAATTATGTCTAGAATCCCTAGAAATGCGTTTAAGTAGCCATCCAGAGAATAAGATTATCGCCGATATCGGTTGTGGTTCCGGCATACTGGCGATCGGGGCGATTTTATTAGGAGCGAAAAAAGTTTATGCTGTCGATATAGATCCCCTTGCGGTGAATGCGACCCACAGTAATCGCCATCTCAACGGGATTAACCCCGAAAATTTAGCTATTAATCAGGGTAGTGTCGAGGAGTTGTTAGAATTAATTCCCGATGGTGTTGATGGCATCGTTTGTAATATTTTAGCCGAGACAATTATCGCTTTAATGCCCGCAATCACCCGTCTGGCAAAACCCACCACTTGGGGAATTTTAAGCGGCATCCTCGTCACCCAAGCACAAGCAGTTACAGATATTTTAGAACCCCAAGGCTGGACAGTGGCTGCCCTATGGAAACGTCAAGAATGGTGTGGTCTTCAAATTCGTCGCACCGTGGATTAGTATAGGGGTTGCGGCAAAAAGTTTTTCGTGGGGGTAGGGTGTGGGGTGTGGGGTTTTACCCATTTTGGCGAGCGGGGAGCAGCATAACCGGGGGAATACCGACCCCTGATTTCTGAACGAGTACGGAGGGAGTCGAACCCCCGACACCCAGGACCGGAACCTGGTGCTCTATCCTCTGAGCTACGTACCCACAATAAAATACTATTACATTATACCACTAGCCGACGCAGTAGAGCAGAAATTTCCCATGACTAGCGATCGCCCTTTAAAACTACTAATCAGTAACGATGACGGCATTTCCGCCCTAGGAGTCCGCACCCTCGCCAACACCCTCGCTACTGCGGGCCATCAAGTTACCGTAGTTTGTCCCGACGGCGAGCGCTCTGCTACCGGTCATGGCTTAACCCTACACCATCCCATCCGGGCTGAACAGGTGGAAGGAATTTTTCACCCCGATGTGATTGCTTGGTCTTGCTCGGGAACTCCCGCCGATTCGGTGAAATTTGCCCTTAGTGCCGTCCTCAAAGAGCGTCCCGATTTAGTTTTAGCCGGCATTAACCACGGGTCTAATCTCGGCACCGATATCCTCTATTCTGGCACGGTTTCCGCGGCCATGGAGGGCTTAATCGAAGGTATTCCCAGTATTGCTTTTAGTCTGGCTAGTTTTAAAGCCTGTGATTTTCAACCGGCCGCCGATTTTGCCCTCACTTTAGTCAGGAAAGTTGCCTTTAACCCTTTTCCTATTCCCACTTTACTCAATGTCAACGTCCCTCCGGTTAGTAGTGCCGAAATCAAGGGGGTGAAAATCACTAGGCAGGGATTGCGACGCTACGAGGAAACCTTCGAGAAAAGACTGGATCCTAGGGGTAAAAGTTATTACTGGTTAATTGGGGAAGTGGTGGAAGATATCGAACAACCGGACTACAGCCATTTACCCCCGCAAGTGCCTACGGATGTGCGCGCTATTGGCGAGAATTTTATCACCATCACGCCCCTACAATACAATTTAACTGATGTGCAGGGTTTTCAACATTTGTACGGAAATTCTTGGTTTGATTGAGGATCATCGGAAATTTTGGGTCTGAAACCCCGCCGTTCTAGGTTGGCTTTACGTTAGAATTAAAAGGCCAGTCTCGAAAACCAAGTGGACGGCGCAGCACCTTGAAAACTCGGCTTAGGGGGTTCCGACCAGAAAAGCTTGG
>NZ_JAPZSR010000181.1:0-6557 GCF_027531875.1 Microcystis sp. LE19-84.1B
CCTTGAACTGTACGTTCTAATTTTAAGTCACGGTTGACCGCAGCAAGGGCTTCAAACTGTTCAAGGGTGATAGAGAGAGCGATCGCCGTAGGAATTTCTAAGGAGAGGGTTTCGGGTGAGGTAGTAACTGCTAACATAGTCTTTTGATCAGGTGCAACTTATACTAAGTAGGTGGGTGTTAAAAATTGTCAGATACCCCCCTTATCAAGGGGGGCAAGGTAGGGTTGATTCATGAATCAACCCTACCCTGAATCAACCCTACCCTGAATCAACCCTACCTTGAATCAACCCTAGGGGCAGGGGGGATCAAAGACAAAATCTATCTTCAATTTAATTGAAACCACTTACTATTAAAGATTATTTGTCAAGTTTCTGCACAGAATTCCTGAGCTTGCGCTGAACAAATTCCCGATTTTTTTGGGAAACTTCCACCTCGATCGGGCGGTTTCACTAAATAACAGGTTACAATAGCCAATAATTAACTAAATTTACCTAAAAACTATCGATCGTGTTCTACGCTATTGATTTCGGAACCAGTAATACCGTCATTACTCGTTGGAATGGGGCGACAAATAGGGCCGAAACCGTGAAATTATCGGAGTTATCCCAACAAATAGCCGACAATCCCCCCCTAATTCCCAGTTTACTCTATATTAAATCAGCCAATCCTCTGCAAGTAATTGCTGGTCAAGCAGTGCGCGATCGGGGTTTAGATATCGATCGAGACCCGCGTTTTTTTCGTCGCTTTAAACGAGGTATCGGGGCAAAAATTCAAGGATTTTTACCGGAATTAGAGGAAACTGTCCTCAGTTTCGAGGGGGTTGGTCAATGGTTTCTTGATAGCATCATCGACAACTTAAAAAACACCACCCCGGAAACCCCCCAATCTCTAGTTTTAACCGTCCCCGTCGATAGTTTTGAAAGTTACCGCAATTGGTTAAGTAATGTTTGTCAGGGGTGGGAAATCGAACAAATTCGACTAATTGATGAACCCACTGCCGCCGCTTTGGGTTATGGAACCACGGGTGATCAAGTGATTTTAGTGGTAGATTTTGGCGGTGGCACCCTCGATCTTTCTTTGGTACAATTAGATTTAGATAATCCTCAAAAAAATCAAGGTTTTATTCTCAAGTGGGGAGAAAAACTTTTAGGCAATAATTCCGCTCAAAAAACTAAACTAGCGAGGGTTTTAGCCAAGGCGGGGATAAATTTAGGGGGGTCAGATATCGACGATTGGATTGTCGATTATTTTGCCCAAAAGCAATCTTTAGCGAAAACTTCCTTGACTACTCGTCTAGCAGAAAGATTAAAAATTAAACTTTCTTCCCAATTAACCGCCGAGGAGGTATATTTTGATCAGGAAAATTTCGAGAGTTACGAGTTAAGTTTAGATCGAGAACAATTGACCGATATTCTCCAACAACAAAACTTTTTTAATCAATTAGATGATTTAATGACGGGAGTTTTGCAACAGGGAAGACGCAATGGAATTGAAGTTAGCGACATCGATGCGGTGTTATTAGTTGGGGGAACTGTACAAATTCCGGCGGTAAAAGATTGGGTGCGACAGTATTTTGATAGTAGTAAAATTAAAGAGGATCGACCCTTTGAAGCGATCGCTTTAGGAGCGTTACAATTAGCCCAAGGTTATCAAGTCAAAGATTTTCTCTATCATAGCTATGGCATTCGTTACTGGAATCGTCGCAAAAATGCCCACGCTTGGCATCCAATTATTAACTCTGGACAACCCTATCCCATGGAAAAACCCGTGGAATTAGTCCTAGGTGCTTCTGTGGACAATCAGCCTAGCATTGAGTTAATTATCGGCGAATTAGGCACAGAAAGTGGAGCAATGGAGGTTTATTTTGATGGTGATAAATTAATTACTCGTTCCCTGAGTAATGGAGAAACTAGCGTCCAACCCTTAAATGATCGCGAGGGAGCAAGATCCATCGCTAAACTCGCTCCTTTAGGTTTCCGGGGTAAAGATCGCATTAAAGTGCAGTTCTGGATTGATGATCAGTGTTTTCTGCGGATTAATGTGGAAGATTTACTCAGTCAAGAATTGTTACTAAATAATCAAATAGTCACCAAATTAAGCTAGACTTGGCTTCACCTAAAAATCAAGTGCAGACTCATGGTAAGTTTGCACTGATATTATCGCAATATTCTGTTTTACTGGTGGCTTTATCGACTGTGATCGCGCACGGGGATCGGGATTAGTTCGGGTTCGGGTTCGGGTTCCGGACCAAAAACACTGTCGATCAGTTTGCGCGCCCATTCTCTCAATTTTTCTATCACTTCATCTAAATAGTCCATTGACCAAATGGCTCCTTTGAGATACTAGCTATGAGTTTTCGTCGATTGATCCCCGCAACAGCCACGCAAAAGCTTGATTCTAGAGAATTTTAACTAATTTTTATCGTTTGGCTGTTCAATCTGACGAACGGGGGAATCTATATCTTGTACTTATATTAAGCTTAACATAACTTTTTAGTCTGAGTATATATTCTTGGCAATTCTTTTTTAAGACATTATTAATAAATTCCGGCGTAGGCGATCGAGGGCGGTATAGGCACTAATCTGGCGAATGGTCAAGCGATCTCGATTTTCTCCGAAACGATGCTCTGATACGGTAACATTTCCGTCAGGACTGGCTAAACCGATATAAACTAGGCCCACGGGTTTTGTCTCACTGCCTCCTCCTGGTCCGGCAATACCCGTGATACTGATCCCCCAATCGGTAGCGAGGCGTTTTTGCACCCCTAGGGCCATCTGTTGGGCAACAATGGCACTGACAGCCCCGACATTATTTAAATCCTGCTCATTTACGTCTAAGAGGGCAACTTTTACCCGATTATCGTAGGAAATAACCCCACCCCAAAAATAATCGGAACTGCCGGCGATTTGGGTGATAATTTCCCCTAATCCCCCTCCAGTACAGGATTCTGCCACACTCAAAGTTTGTTTTTGCCGCCGCAACAGTTCCCCCACCACCGCGGGTAAAGTATCATCATCAGCCCCAAAATAATCTAATCCAGCGATTTCCTTAATTTCCGTCGCTACCGGTTCAATTACCTGCAAAGCAGCCTGTAAAGAAGGGGCTTTCGTCGCAATTCGCAAACGCACTTCGCCTAAACCAGCATAGGGAGCAACGGTGGGATTAGTCAGAGCGAATAAATGGGCCACTTTTTCCGCTAAAGCTGACTCACCAATACCGCGAAATTTGAGAGAACGACTATAAATCCTCTCTTTGCCCCATCCTTGACTTTCTAGGTAAGGAATCGCCGTTTCTACCCACATTCTCTTCATTTCTGAGGGTACTCCGGGGAAAGTAAGAATAGTCACGTTAGTCTGTGGTTGCCAGATCATGCCGGGGGCGGTTCCGGTCGGATTTGGCAAAAAATCGGCTCCCACGGGTATTAAAGCCTGTTTACTGTTACTAGGAGGCATTTCTCGCCCTAAACTCGTAAATTTAGCCTCGATTTCTGCTAAAATCTCCTGATCTTCTCTGAGGGGGGTTTGGAAAAAATCGGCGATTGTTTCTGTGGTTAAATCGTCGGGAGTAGGTCCCAGTCCCCCGGTAAAAATTAAAATTGAAGAACGTTCTTGGGCAATTGCGATCGCTTTTTTCAGTCTTTCTACATTATCCCCCACCACCGTTTGATAATAATGGGGAATGCCTAATTTTGCCAATTCTAGGGCTAAATATTGGGCGTTAGTATTAACTATATCCCCTAATAATAATTCCGTTCCTACACAAATAATTTCAGCGGCCATAGTTTTTAACAATTAGCTTAAATTTTCAATTTTGATCATCAACTGATCTCCTGTCACCATCGTTCGATCGGGTTTCGGTAACGATGGTACTGGAAGTTAACCATACCAGTGCGCTCCAGTATTATACCGGTAAGCTATCAAGAATCAAAGTCTTGTATATTAAATGCCACTTTGTTGCTGAACAGCCCATATCTGATTACACGACAATAAAATCACTACCTATGAGCAAACGTAAAATCAGCGTATTATTCCCTTATATAACAATAATTGATCATAATCAAGCATAACAAAGTATTGCCGAGCATCACCTCTTCCTTGCTGCCATCACAAACCACACCAAAATCATCTAAAATTGAAATGTCCACTAAATAATAAAATTCTATGACTCGCTGGTTTAATATTGCCGGTCCCTGTAAAGACGATATCCACTATATGTTATCTCCCACAGTACGATTACCAGATTTAGAGGATTTAATTCAACAGCATAGTTACTTTGTCCTACACGCACCACGACAAACGGGGAAAACCACCGCTATGTTATCCCTAGCAAAACAACTTACCGATACTGGAAATTATGCCGCAGTCATGGTATCAGTGGAAGTAGGAAGTGCATTTAATCATGATCCTAGTGCCGCAGAATTGGCAATTTTAGGGGCATGGTATAATACAATAAATATTCGTTTACCTAAAGAATTGCAACCACCTGTAAAAGAATGGCAAAAGGAAGAAGCAGGAAGCAGAATCAAGGCTTTTTTATCAGATTGGTCAAAAGCGATAAATCGTCCCATAGTATTATTTATAGATGAAATTGATTCTTTACAAGACCAAACATTAATATCAGTTTTACGACAGTTAAGAGATGGTTTTCCTAACCGTCCAGAAAATTTTCCCTCATCAGTAGGATTAATTGGTTTGCGAGATGTGCGAGATTATAAAGTAGCATCGGGAGGTGGTGATAGATTAAATACATCTAGTCCTTTTAATATAAAAGTTGCTTCTCTGACTATGCGAAATTTTAATCTTGCAGAAGTGGGAGAATTATATCAACAACATACAGCAGCAACAGGACAAATTTTCACACTAGAAGCAATAGAAACAGCTTATGATTTAACCCAAGGACAACCTTGGTTAGTCAATGCTTTAGCTAAAGAAATTGTAGAAAAAATTGTAAAAGATAGAAGTATTGCTATTACCAAAGAACACATTTTACAAGCTAAGGAAATATTAATTGCTCGTCAGGATACTCATTTAGATAGTTTAGCAGAAAGGTTAAGAGAACCAAGAATTAAAGCCATTATTGAACCAATGTTAGCAGGTTTAGAATTAGGAAATATTCCCAATGATGATATTCAATTTGTGATGGATTTAGGATTATGTAAAATGCACCCCTACGGAGGATTAACTATTGCTAATCCCATTTATCGGGAAGTGTTACCCAGGGTGTTAACAGTCACACCGATGGCATCTTTACCCATGATTGCACCCACTTGGTTAACCCCAGAGGGTGAATTAAATATAGATGCTTTATTAACAGCATTTCTCAAATTTTGGCGACAACAGGTCGAACCATTATTAGGTAGCACTGGTTATCATGAAATCGCTCCACATATAGTATTAATGGCTTTTTTACATCGTGTGGTTAATGGTGGGGGAGTTTTAGAAAGGGAATATGCAATTGGTAGTGATAGAATGGATTTATGTTTGCAGTATAAAGATGTAATTTTAGGGATTGAATTAAAAGTATGGCGGGATAAAAAACGCGATCCCCAAAGTGATGGAATTGAACAATTAGAATCTTATTTAGCACGTTTGGGGTTAGATTTTGGTTGGTTATTTATCTTTGATAGGCGGAAAAATGCCTTACCAATGGAAGAAAGGTTATCCACTGAGGTGGTAGTGACGGAAAATCAATATAGAATTACTGTGATTAGAGCTTGAGTCTTTCCAAAACTTACTGTTTGTGTTACATTTCATTAACGCACCCTACAGGATTAACTTTGAGAATTTTGCTAAACTAGAAATAGGTAGAAAACAAGGAAATATAAAGTTATGACAGTTGCTAATTCATCACTTTCTCAACAATACATACTTGATATTGAACCAGAAGGACGTTTAACTTTACCGCAAGAAATCCAACAAATTCTTAATTTAGAATCTGGAGATAGATTGATTTTAACTCTGGAAGATAATGGAACACTGCAATTAGTTAGTCTCAAAAATCAAGTTAAAAAATTAAGAGGTTTATTAAAAAATAAATCACCTGATAGAAATTTAGTAGATGAACTTATTCAAGAACGCAGACAGGAGTATTTAAGTGAATAAATCTGTGTTAGATGCTTCTGCCTTTTTAGCTTATCTTAGAGATGAACCAGGAGCAGAAATTGTAGAAAATGCCTTGATTAATGGCTGTTATATCAGTATTATTAATTGGGTAGAGGTATTATCGAAAATTGTTGACTTAGGAGAATCCCCAGAGGAAATTATTAAACGATTGAGAGATGAAGGATTATTACAAAATAGTCTAGAAATTATTGCTTGCAATGAGGAAGATGCTATAACTATAGCTAAATTTCGAGTTTTGGTAATGATTCGGTAGTAGTGCCGTAGCCCTCTTGCTTACCTGGTATGAATTGTGTATAATATTTATTAATAAAAATAATTGGAACCCGCTCAGTCTTTAAACCTCTAGCTTGCTCATGACTTTTCTGATAAATATCTTTTTCTGGCTCCTGTCTGGCTTACTCAAATATCAGTCTAGCACCGAACAAAATACCCCC